>NZ_JCANQV010000009.1:0-49436 GCF_059553635.1 Candidatus Streptomyces philanthi | reverse complement strand
ACCAGTACACAGCCGCGCACGGGGCGGGTCGCCGCCGCGGCGTGCCCGGTCGCGTGCACCCGCAGCGGCAGGCCCCGCGCGGTCGCGTACCGGATCGCCGTCCGTACGTCCTCGACACCGCGGGCGGTGAGCGCCGCGGCCGGTTCGGCCGGCGCCGCCAGGTTGAAGACCTGTGCCGCCTCCGCGTACGCCGGCTCACCGGGCAGGGCGATCCCCGTCATGACGTGCTCCCCTTTCCTCCGTGACCCCGGGCGCCGTTCACCGGGTCCGCTCGGCCGTCAGGAACAGGAAGGTGCCCGGACCCGACTCCTCGCGCACCGTCAGCCCCGCCTCGTCCACCCACCGCCGGACCTCGGCGCGCGTGAAGAGACGCAGGCCGTCGGTGTGTTGCGGGAAGCGGTGGGAGCGCTGGAAGTAGCGGTAGACCGGGTCGGCGGCGTAGGTGAACGTCATCAGGGTGAGGGTGCCGCCGGGACGCAGGCAGCGGCCCGCCTCGGCGATCGCCCGGGGCGCGGCGGCGGGGAACGCCTGGAGCGCGTTCCAGCACAGCACCGCGCCCAGCGACGCGTCCGCGAAGGGCAGGTCCGCCGCGTCGGCCAGCACCGCCGGCACCTCGGGCAGCCGCGCCCGCAGGACGTTGAGCATGGGCGGCGCGTTGTCGACGGCGATGACCCGGTCGGCGCCGACGGCCTTCGCCAGCGTCGTCGTCCAGCGGCCCGCCCCGGCCGCCAGGTCGAGCACCGGGCCGGCGACCGGCCGCACCTGGGCGGCGATGTACCGGTCCTCGTCGTCCGGCGTCACCGGCAGACCCCAGTTCATCCCGGACACCCGCAGGAACGCCGGGCGGGCCACCGCCTCGTAGAACAGGCCCATGCTGGGCATCTGCGACAGCTTCAGCAGGAAGTCGTCGCGGCCGCCGTCGCCCGCCCCGGGGGTGAGGTCGAGCAGTCCGCCGGCGGCCGGGTACACCGCCGCGCAGCCGGCGCACCGCGCGCCGTCGTCCCGGAGGTCCAGCGCGCGCCGGCAGGACGGGCAGCGGAGCGCGGCGGAGTGCCGGGCGAGGAGGCCGGTGCCGGAGGCGGCGTCCGCCACCGCGCGGTCCCGGGGCGGGAGCACGGGGGCGGGGACGGTGGCGACAGGCCCGTTGCACACGGACCAGTACGCCTTGGCGCCGGAGTAGCCGCGGACGGTGCGGGTGTCGTTCTCCCAGGCGGCGGCGGCCTGTTCGGGGGTCAGCGCGTCGATCCAGGCGCGGTCGAAGCCGCGCTCGTCGTCGGTGAGGCACCACGCGGAGGGGGACGGCCAGACCCGGCCGAGGTCCGGTGCGCGCGGGTCGAGGCGCCGCAGCGCGCGGTCGAGCCGCGAGGTGTCGTCCGCGTCGAGACCGAGGGGCGCGACGGCGGCGAGCACGCGGTCGCGGTCGTCGGGGAAGTGCGACAGGAGGTAGAGCAGCGCCGGCGTCAGCGGGTGGCCCGCTGTCTCCGGGCGCAGCAGGTCCAGGTACAGGCCGAGGCCCGCACGGACCGCCCGGAAGGTCTCGGTGCCGGGGGAGGCGGGCCGGCCCTCGGCGAGCAGGCCGAGCAGGACGGCGAGATGGCCCTGGTGGGCGTCGTCGGCGAGGGGCAGCCGCGCCACGAGGGCGCGTGCGCCGTCCGCCGCGTCCTCGGTGAGGGCGCCGTCCCGCCACAGGGCGGCGGCCAGGCGCTGGAAGGGGGCGTCACGGGCGTCGGGCGGCGCGTCGGTGAAGGCGTCCAGCAGGGCGGCGACCGCCGGCCGGACCGGGGGAGCACTCATCGGACCGTGTCCTTTCCTCGGAGGCGGGCCGCTCCCGGGGCGTCGCCCGGTACGGGGCACCCGCAGACCAGATCGTGGCACCGGCGCCGCGCCACGGCTTCTCTCCCCGTGCTCACCTGTGAGCGGAACAGGAACGGAACGGGGCGGGCGGACTGTCGATTCCGGTACCTCCCCGTTCGTCGTCACGATGGGGGACGGTTCCGCCGCCGTTGCCCGCGTGGCTGAAGTGGCCGCTGCGCGGCAGACGCGGAAGAATCGTCGAGGGCACGGCCGTTGCGCATGCCCGGTCCACGCCGGCGGTGCCGGCCGGAGGAAGCAGAAGGAGAAGAAATGCCCCAGTACGCGGTCCTGATCTTCGAGCAGGTGCCCCCGGAGGAACTGCCGCCGGAGGTCCTGGAGGAGCACGGGCGGGTCGCGGCGGGAGTCGAGCGGCTGGGCGCCAGGATCGTGAACGAGCAGGCGATGCAACGGCCGGGAACGGCACGGACGGTCCGCGGCGACATCGTCACCGACGGGCCGTTCATCGAGACCAAGGAGGCCCTGGGCGGTGTCTTCGTCGTCGAGGCACGCGACATGGACCACGCGGTGGCCGTGGCCAAGCTGGTGCCCATCGTCCGGGGCGGCGTCGAAGTACGG
Source organism: Candidatus Streptomyces philanthi (assembly GCF_059553635.1). Classification (NCBI taxonomy): domain Bacteria; kingdom Bacillati; phylum Actinomycetota; class Actinomycetes; order Kitasatosporales; family Streptomycetaceae; genus Streptomyces; species Candidatus Streptomyces philanthi. Next base: position 47,006 of record NZ_JCANQV010000009.1, on the reverse strand, counting down.
CCGCTGATCCAGGAGTAACGCCCCTCCATGTCCCCCGTGGAACACGCCGTCGCGGAGGCACACCGCCGCGAATGGGCCTTTGTGCTGGCCGCGACGGCGCGCGTGGCACGCGACCTCGACCTCGCCGAGGAGTGCGTGCAGGAAGCCTATGTGACCGCGCTGGACGCCTGGGCCCGCGACGGCGTGCCCCGCAACCCCGGCGCCTGGCTCACCACCACGGCCAAACGCAAGGCCCTCGACGCGCTGCGCCGCGAACAGACGCTGCGCGCCAAGCTGCCGCTGCTGGTGGAGCCCGACGTCGTGGACGACGCCGACGACGACCGGGGCGCGGTCCCCGACGACCGCCTCCGCCTCATCTTCACCTGCTGCCACCCGGCCCTCGCCAGGGAGGCGCAGGTGGCCCTGACCCTGCGGCTGGTGTGCGGGGTGAGCACCGGCGACATCGCCCGCGTCCTGCTGGTGTCCGAGACCACCATGGCGGCCAGGCTCACCCGGGCGAAGAAGAAGATCTCGGCCGCCGGCATCGCCTACCGCGTCCCGGACGAGGAGGACCTGCCCGAGCGCCTGGACGCCGTCCTCACCGTCATCCACCTGCTCGGCACCGCCGGGCACACCGCGCCGTCCGGGGACCGCCTGGTCCGCGGCGACCTGGTGGAACGCGCCCTGGACCTGGCCCGCATGCTGCGCGGCCTGATGCCCCATGAGCCGGAGGTCCCCGGACTGCTGGCCCTGCTGCTGCTCACCGACGCCCGCAGCGGCACCCGGACCGACGCCGGCGGCCGGCTGCTGCTCCTGTCCGAGCAGGACCGCTCGGCGTGGGACAAGGACGCCATCGAGGAGGCGCATCTGCTGGTCGTCGAGGCGCTGCGGGCCCCCGGCCACCCGGGCCGGTTCGCGCTCCAGGCCGCCATCGCCGCGCTGCACGCCACCGCGGACAGCTACGCCGAGACGGACTGGCCCCAGGTGCTGACGCTCTACGACGCGCTGATGCGGGTGTGGCCCTCACCGGTCGTCGCCCTCAACCGGGCCGTCGCCGTCGCGATGGTACGCGGCCCCGGCGCGGCGCTCGCCGAGGTCGAGTCCCTGGAGGACGGGGGACGGCTGGCCAACTACCGCTACCTCCAGGCGATCAAGGCGGATCTGCTGCGCCGGCTCGACCGCCGCTCCGAGGCCGTCACCGCCTACCGCGCGGCCCTGGACTTCGCCGACAACGAGGCCGAACGCGCCTTCCTCACCGAGCGCCTCACGGAACTCGCGGGCGGCTGACCGCCGGGGCGTGCCGTCACGGCCCGCCCTCCGGGCCGACGGCGGGGAGGTGAACGGGCCCCAGGGAGCACATGCGGAGATGCGCGGGGCAGCGGCCGGGCCGGACGATGCAGGGGCAGGGACGAGCGGCCCGGTGCCCCGTCCCCCGTAGTGGAGCACCTCGAACCGAACGGGGTCACACCATGCGACCTTTCCGCGTCCGCGTCCCCCAGGAGGACCTCGACGACCTGCGGGCCCGCCTCGACCGCACCCGCTGGCCCGACCAACCGCCCGGCACCGGCTGGGAACGCGGCGTCCCCGCGGACTACCTGCGGGAACTGGCCGGGTACTGGCGGACGGAGTACGACTGGCGGGCCGCGGAGGCCCGGCTGAACGGCCACCCGCAGTTCCGCACCACCATCGACGGCGCCACCGTGCACTTCCTGCACGTCCGCTCCCCGGAACCCGTCGCGACGCCCCTGCTCCTCACCCACGGCTGGCCGGGCTCGGTCTTCGAATTCCTCGACGTCATCGGCCCGCTGACCGACCCCCGCGCCCACGGCGGCGACCCCGGCGACGCCTTCCACCTGGTGATCCCGTCCCTCCCCGGGTACGGCTTCTCCACCCCGCTGCGGCAGACCGGCTGGCACGTCCCCCGCATCGCCGCCGCCTGGGCCGAACTGATGCGGCGGCTCGGCTACCCGCGCTACCTCGCCCAGGGGGGCGACGCCGGCTCGGTGGTCTCCCTGGAACTCGGGCGGTGCGACCCGGACCACGTGATGGGCGTCCACGTCAACATGCTGATGACGTTCCCGACCGGGGAACCTGGCGAACTCGACGACCTGAGCCCCTCCGACCTGGAACGCCTGGCCCGGCTCAGCCGCTTCGAGACGGACCTGTCGGGCTACATGAAGGTGCAGCAGACCCGGCCCCAGACCCTCGCCTACGCCCTGACCGACTCACCCGCCGGCCAACTCGCCTGGATCGTCGAACGGTTCCACGACTGGACCGGCACCGACAAGCTCCCCGAGGACGCGGTCGACCGGGACCGGATGCTCACCGTCGTCACGCACTACTGGCTGACCGCCACCGCCGGCTCCTCGGCCCAGTTCTACTACGAGGGCGCCGCGGCCGTGCGCAGCGCGGCGAGCGGACAGCGACCGGAGCCCCCGGCCGTCCCCGTGGGCGTCGCCGTCTTCCCCCGTGACATCTTCGTGCCCCTGCGGCGTCTCGCCGAACGCCAGCTGCCCACCCTCACCCACTGGACGGAGTGCGACCGCGGCGGCCACTTCGCCGCGATGGAGCAGCCCGGCCTCCTGGTCGGCGACATCCGCGCATTCGCCCGCTCGCTGCGACGGCCCCCCACCGGCGGCCGGTGACCCACGGAAGGACGCCATGGCCCCCTCGACCCTGCACGGACGCTTCGCGCTCCAGGCCCGCCGGACCCCCGACGCCACGGCGGTGTCGGCGGACACCCTCCGCCTGACCTACCGCGCACTGGACGAACGGGCCAACCGGCTCGCCCACCGGCTCCGGGGCCTCGGCGCGGGACCGGACGTCCCCGTGGCCGTACTGATGGAACGCTCCGCCGACGTCGTCGTGGCCTTCCTCGCCACCCTCAAGGCCGGCGGCTGCTACCTGCCCCTGCACGAGGCGTACCCCCTGGAACGCATGCAGCAGATCATGGACCGGGCCGGCCGGCCCGTCCTGCTCACCGACGCGGCCATGCGGGAACGCGGACTGCCGCGCGCCCGCGAGACCCTCCTCCCGGCCGAGGACCCCGCGCTGCCCGCACTGCCCGCCACCGACCCCGGCGCGCCGGTGCGCCCGGAACACGCGGCACACGTGATGTTCACCTCGGGCTCCACCGGGCGGCCCAAGGGCGTCGTCGCCACCCACCGCGGCGTCCTCGACGCCGTACTGGACTCCTGCTGGGACGGCGGCCGGCACACCCGCGTCCTCCAGATCGCCCCGCACGCCTTCGCGGTCTCCTCGTACGAGATCTGGGTGCCGCTGCTGCACGGCGGGCGCGTCGTCGTCGCCCCGCCCGGAGCGCCCCTCCAGGCCACCACCCTGCGGCGCCTGATCACCGAGGAGGAGATCACCGGCATCCATGTGACCGCCGGGCTCTTCCGCGTCCTCGCGGACATCGCGCCGGACTGCTTCACGGGCGTACGCGAGGTGCTGACCGGCGGCGACGTCATCGCGCCCGCCGCGGTGCGCCGGGTGCTCGACGCCTGCCCCGGCACCGTGGTCCGCGCGATGTACGGCGCGACCGAGACGACACTGTTCGCCGTCAGCGCGCCGATGACGGCCGAGGACCCGCCCGAGGAGTACGTCCCGGTCGGCCGCCCCATGGACGGCGTACGCGCCCACCTCCTCGACGACACCCTCACCCCGGTGCCCGACGGCGCCGCCGGCGAACTGTACCTGGCCGGCGAGCGGCTCGCCCGCGGCTACCTCGGCAGCCCCGGGCTGACCGGCGAACGCTTCGTCACCGACCCGTTCTCCGGCGGGCGGATGTACCGCACCGGCGACCTCATGCGCCGCACCCCGCAGGGCACCCTCGTCTTCGCCGGCCGCGCCACCGACCAGATCAAGATCCGCGGCTTCCTGGTGGAGCCGGGCGAGGTCGAGGCCGTCCTGGAGCGCCACCCCGGCGTCGCCCAGGCGGCGGTGGCGGTACGGGAGCACGGCACCGGCGGCAAACGCCTCGTCGCCTGCTTCGTCCCCCGCACCGAGGACTGCGACGCGGCCGCGCTCCGCGCCCACGCCCGCGCGCTGCTGCCCTCGTACATGCTGCCGTCCGCCTACGTACGGATGGACGCCCTGCCGCTGAGCCCGAACGGGAAGCTGGACCGCGCCGCCCTGCCCGACCCCGCCTCCCCGGACGCGCCGGCCTACCGGGCACCGCGCGGCGAGCGCCAGGAGACGCTGTGCGCCCTGTTCGCCGAAGTGCTCGGCACGCCCCGGGTGGGCCTGGACGACGACTTCTTCGACCTCGACGGGCAGTCCCTGCTGGCGGCCCGCCTGGTCGGCCGCATCCGGGCCCGGCTCGGTGTCGAACTGTCGGTCGGCGATGTGTTCGACGCCCCCACGGTCGCGGACCTGGACGCACGGATCGCCGCCCTCACCGCCTCCCGATGACCCGCGGGACACGTCCGTCCCGCCCCCCGAGACCACCCGCCAGGACTGGAGAGACATGGAAGTGACGCAGACGCCCGCCGTCCCCCTCTCGCTGAACCAGGAATTCCTGTGCTCCTACGACAAGGGGGACCACGCCGGGGCCTTCGGCCACCGGCACACCCTCGTCTGCGGCTGGCGGGTCACCGGAGCACTCGACCGCGCGGCACTGCAAGGCGCCCTGGACGACGTGGTGGCCCGCCACGAGGCGCTGCGCACCTCGGTCGGCCGCGACGGCCGCGACCGGCACCAGACCGTCCACCCGCCGGGCCCGGTGCGGCTGACGGTCACCGACCTGGACGGCGCGGACGCCGCCTCGCGCGACGCCCGCGCCGAGGAATTCCTCAACGCCGTCGACTCCCGCACCTTCAGCGTGCGCGAACTCCCGCACCTGCGGGCGTTCCTGGGCCGTTACGACGCCACGGACGCCGTCCTGGTACTGGCCGTGCACCACACCGCGACCGACGCCTGGTCCATGGACGTGATCGCCCGCGACCTCGCGGCCCGCTGCGCCGCACGCCAGGGACACCCCGTGGCCGCGCTGCCGGAGCCGGTCCCCTACCGCGCGTTCGCGCTGGCGCAGCAGGAGTCGGGCGGCAACCCCGCCACGGCCGCCGCCCGCGCCCACTGGCGCGCGGCGCTGGCCGGCGCCGAGATCCCCGCCCTCCCCACCGACCGCCCCCGCGACCTGGCGACGGAACCCGCCTACGGGGTGCACCGCTTCGCCTGGGACCCCCAGCTGTCCGCCGCGGTCCTGGACTTCGCCAGGAGCGTGCGCAGCTCCCCGTTCATCGTCATGCTGGCCGCCTACAACCTGCTGCTGCGCCGGCGCACCGGGGCCGCCGACGTGGTCGTGCCGACCTTCACCTCCGGCCGCTACGAGGAACGCTTCCTGCACACCGTCGGCCCGTTCTTCAACTACCTTCCGCTGCGCACCGACACCACCGGCTGCCGGACGTTCCGCGACCTCGTCGAGCGCACCCGGGCCGGCTGCCTGGAGGCGTACGCGCACGACATCCCGTTCGCCCATATCGTCGCGGAGGTGCCCGGACTCGTCCGGCAGTTCGCCGACCCGGCCCGCGCCGTGGTCGCCTTCGAGGGGCTCCAGTACCCGCCCGGCACGGCCGGCGGCGACGGGGGCGGCTCGGAGTTCACCGCGATACGGCGGCGGGTGCGCTCCCAGGAGGTGAGCTCCGCCATCCCCGACGGGGTCCTGTGGGCGATGGACGTGCTGCCCACCAAGGAGATCGTCGGCAGCGTCAAGTACGACCACACGGTGTTCGACCGCGCCACGGTGACGGCCCTGGCGGACGGGTTCACCGCCGTCCTGCGCCACGGGGTCGCCGACCCCGGCACCCCGTTGGAGGACCTGTGAACACCAGGGAAGCGGCACCCCCCACGGACGCGCCGGCCGGGCCCGGCCCCACCGCGGAGGAGGTCGTCGCCCGCGCGGAGGCCCTCGCCCCCACCCTCGTGGCACGGCAGGCCGAGACCGAGCGCCGCACCCACTACGCCCGCGACACCCACGAACGCTTCGCCGACGCCGGCTTCTACCGCATCCTGGTGCCCCGCCGCTACGGCGGACACGAACTCGGCGTGGAGACCTTCGCGCGGGTCGCGATGGCGCTGGCCCGCGGCTGCCCCTCCACCGGCTGGATGTACCTCTTCGGCGCCGCCCACGCCCTCGCCGTCGGCACCCTCTTCGACGAGCCGGCCCAGGCCGAACTCTTCGGGTCCGGCGACTTCCTCTGCCCCGCCACCGTCGCACCCTCCGGCACCGCACGGCGCTCCCCGGACGGCGGCTGGAGCGTCAGCGGCACCTGGAAGTACTGCTCCGGCGCCCCGTACGCCACCCACTTCCTCGGCCACACCCTGGTGACCCCGCCCGACGGCGGCCCCCCGGCACCGCTGCTCTTCGTCGCACCACGGGAGAAGTGGCGGCTCCTGGACGACTGGGGGCACCAGCTCGGGCTGCGCGGCAGCGGCTCCCACGGCATCGCCATGGAGGACGCCCGCCTCCCCGCGCACTTCACCCTGCCCGCGCACCTGAGCCAGGTCTCCGTCCCCGACGGGCTGCCGGGGCGTGCCCTGCACGGCCCCGAGTACGGCGGCGGCCCCCTCAGCTTCATGCTGCTGGAACTCGGCATCCTCGCCGTGGGCATGGCCAAGGGCGCCCTCGACACCTTCGAGGAGCTGATGCGCACCCGCAAGACGATCTTCCTGCCGATCACCGACCGCACCGAGGACCCCGACCACCAGTTCCGCTACGGCGAGGCCGCCGGGATGATCGAGGCCGCCGAGGCCGCCGTGCTCCACGCGGTCGGGCAGTGGAGCGCGCTGTGCGCCGGGGACCCCGCCGGCTTCACCAGGGAGCGCGAGCTGCGGCTCGCCATGATCGGCCGGGAGGCGGTCCGGCTGTGCTGGCGGGCCGTCGAGGGGCAACTGCTCCCCATGGCCGGCTCCAGCGCGGTACGCCACGGCGAACGCCTCGAACGCGTGTGGCGCGACATGTCGATGCTGCACAGCCACGCCGGCCTCGGCGTCTTCCTGTCCGGCCGGGCCAACCGCGAACTGGCACAGGAGCGGTTCGGGACCGGCCCCGCCTAGGACCCGCGCACGTCCCGGCCCGGCGCGCACGTCCCGTGCGCCGGGCCCCCGTCCGATCCGCCCCCGGGCGTCCCGCGCGGACGCGGCCCGGTCCCGCGGCACGCCGCCGGGACCGGGCCGGTCCGTCCCGCGGTACCCGTCCGGGCAGACCTGTGGGAGACCTCCATGAGGAACCGCTGTCCCGTCGCCCTCGACCCCAGCGGCCGGGGCCTGCACGCCGAGGCGGCCCGTCTGCGCTCGATGGGCCCCGCCGTCCGGGTGGAGCTGCCCGGCGGCGTCCTGGCGTGGTCCGTCAACAGCCACGCCGTCGTCAAGCAGTTGCTGGCCGACCCCCGGGTCACCAAGAGCGCCCGGAACCACTGGCCGGCGTTCATCAACGGCGAGATCCCGCCCGACTGGGAGCTGATCAGCTGGATCGCCATGGACAACATGGTGACCGCGTACGGCAAGGACCACGTCCGGCTGCGCCGGCTCGTCGGCAACGCGTTCACCCCCCGGCGCACCCAGGCGATCCGGCCCCGCATCGTCCAGCTCACCGGCGAACTGCTCGACGGCCTCGCCGCGGCGCCGGAGGAGGTGGTGGACCTGCGGGAGCGGTTCGCGTACCCGCTGCCCGCCCGGCTGGTCGCCGACCTGATCGGGATGTCCGAGGAGGCCAGGGCCGAGACCGCCAAGGTCATCGACATGATGGTGGACACCACCGTCACCCCCGAGCAGGCGCAGGCCGTGCTGAAGGGCTGGCGCGGCGCGATGGCCGAACTCATCGCCGCCAAGCGCCGGGAGCCCGGTGAGGACATCACCAGCGACCTGGTCGCGGCGCGGGACGAGGACGGCTCCCGGCTGAGCGAGGAGGAACTGGCGGACACCATCTTCGCCGTCCTGGGCGCCGGCTCCGAGACCACGATCAACTTCTTCGACAACGCCATCACCGCCCTGCTCACCCACCCCGACCAGCTCGCCCTGGTGACGTCCGGGCGGGCGTCCTGGGACGACGTGATCGACGAGACGCTGCGGGTGGAGTCACCGCTGGCGCACCTTCCCCTGCGGTACGCCGTCGAGGACATCGCCCTCGACGGGGTGACCATCCGCCGCGGCGACCCCATCCTCGTCAACTACAGCGCCGTGGGCCGCGACCCGGCCCTGCACGGCGCCGACGCCGAGGTCTTCGACCTCACCCGCCGGGACAAGCAGCACCTCTCGTTCGGCCACGGCCCGCACTTCTGCCTCGGCGCGGGCATCGCCCGCTCGGTGGCCACCATCGGCCTGTCCTCGCTCTTCGGCCGCTTCCCCGGCCTGCGCCTCGCGGTCCCGAAGGACGAGCTGCGGGCACTGCCGACGTTCATCATGAACGGCCACCGCAGCCTCCCGGTCCGCCTGGGACCCTGACGCCCCGCCCCGCACACGGAAGCGCCGCCCCGGAATCCACCGGGGCGGCGCACCTGTGCCGAGACGGTCAGCCGCCGCGCGGGCGCGCACCCGCCGCGGCACCGGGCCGCGCGGCCGGCGATGCGGCCGGCCCGCCGCCCTTCCCCCCGCGCAGGACCCGCCACACCGTCGCGGGCCGGGTGAGGACCTGCGGCGGATCGATGAGCCCGGCCACCCGCATGAACGTCCGGGTCAGCTCGCCGTCGCGGGTGGCCGCGGCCCGGACCCTGGCCATGTACGCGTTGGCGAGCCGGATCCGCGCCGTACGGCGCCCCCGCACCTGCGGGAAGCCGAGGTCGCCGCCGGCCGAGATGTCCCACGCCACATCGATGGTCCGGGCGATGTCCCGGAAGAACTCCGCGGGGCGCGGCGGGCCGTCTCGCAGATGGCCCCGCAGCGCCAGCGCCTCCAGGGCCGCGACGGTCATGCCCTGCCCGTACACCGGGTTGAAGCTGCACACCGCGTCGCCGACCGCCAGCAGCCCCCCGGGGAAGCGGGGCAGGCGCTCGTAACGGCGCCGGACGCTCGTCGGGTAGCGGATGACGACGGGTTCGTCCAGCGCCTCCGCGTCCTTGATCACCTCATGGATGTCCGGCACCGGCAGCGACCGCACCCACGCCAGATACCCCTCGGGGTCGGTCGGCGCGCTGTCGCCGAGCACACCGGTCAGCGACAGGACGCACCGGCCGCCCCCGATCCGGGAGAAGAACGCGCCGCGCGGATGCGCGGGCGACGACACCGGGTTGATCGACAGGTCGCCGTGCAGCACCGACTCGTCCGGCAGGCGGTAGTGCCGGGTCGTGTACGACAGATCGACCTTGATCCGCTCCTCGGACGGCCTGCCGTAGCCCAGCTCCTCCAGCCACACGGGCGTACGGGAACCGCGGCCGGTGGCGTCCACCACCACATCGGCGTCCACCACCTCCTCCGCGTCCCCGCGCGCCAGCCGGACCCCGGTCACCCGGCCGCGGTCCGGCGACGCCACCAGGCCGACGACGGAGCACTCCTCCGCGAACGCCACCCCGGGCAGCGCCGCCACCCGCTCCCGTACATGGCTCTCCAGGACGGGACGGGCGGCCGACACGCAGGTCAGCCCGGTACGGGCCGGTTCGAGCCGCCGCCCGTCGAAGAACCAGCGCAGTTCGCCCAGATCGCCGGTCGGCACGCCGGCCGCCGTCATCTCCTCGGTGAAGCCCGGGAACAACTCCTCCAGGACCTGCTGGCCGCGGGCGAGCAGGCCGTGCACATGACGGCCCTGGGGAACGCCCCGCCGTGCCGTCGTCACCCCGCGCAGCCGGTCACGGTCCACCACCAGCACCGCGGCGTACGACTCGGCGAGCACCCGGGCCGCGAGCAGGCCCGCCATGCTTCCGCCCAGCACGACCGCGCGGTCTCCCACCGGCTTGCCCATGGCAAGCACCTCCTGTGTCGTCGGACGGGTCAGGCGCTGCTGCCGGGGCTGTTCTGATAGGCGGCCAGCAGCCACCGGCCGTCCTGTCTGGCCAGGACCCAGGACGCCCGGACGGCGCGCTCGGGGGCCACTTCCGTCTCACCGGGGGCGAGGATGCCGCCCTTGGTGATCAGGATCGCGGAGTCGGGGCCGGGGAAGCGGACGTCGACGGGCTGCCCGGTCACCCGGGTGCCCCGGAACCGCGACCGGAAGGCCGCGGCCATGAAGGAGCGGATCTCCTGGCGGCCCTTGCTGTAGACACCGGGCAGGATCATCGTCGCGTCCTCGGTGAACACCGCGGCGAACGCGTCGGCGTCGTGGTCGGCCCAGGCCGCGACGATGCGCTGGGGGACGGCCGCCGCGGCGGCCCGGTCGGCCTCGGACGGGCCGGTGGTCCGGGAAGGGGTGCTGCTGCTCATCGGGCGTACTCCGTTTCCGGTGGAAGGGCTCTCAGACGTAGGAGGTGTCGGGTTCCAGCCCGCACAGCACACGGCCGTGCAGTTCGGTGTTGGTGTCGGGGTGCATCAGGGCGTGGAGGCTGAGGGCGTGCGCGTCGCGGGCGATGCGCTGCATGGGGGCGTGCCGGTAGAGGGACGAGGCGCCGCTCGCCGTGGCCAGGACGTCGACGGCCTCCTTGGCGCGCAGGACCGCGGCTCCCATGCCGGCGCGCGCGGCGACGCGTTCGCCGAGGGACCACGGCGCGCCCTCGGCCGTCTTGGTGTCGACGAGGGCGGCGAGCCGGTGGGCGTGGAACTCCGCCTCGTCGGCGTACTGTGCGGCACGCGCGACCTGATGGTGGGTCAGCGGCGCCTCCGCCTGGTGCGCGTAGCCCGTGTAGGTGATCCTGCGGTCCGGCATCCGCTCCAGGAACGCCTCCTTGGCGGCGAGCGCCAGGCCCAGCATGGTGCCCACGGACGAGGCGGAGGCGACCGGGAGCAGCGGCGCGCGGTACATCGCCGTCCCCGCGCCGCGCACCGAGGCCGACCGCCCCTCCAGCACCGCGGGCAGGGGCAGCACCCGCGGCTCCGGTACGAACACGTTCTCGGCGAGGGTGGTGACGCTGCCGGTGCCCCGCAGCCCGGCGGTGTCCCAGTCGTCGTCGACGCGCAGATCGGCCATCGGCACCAGGGCCATGACCGGCGGCGGCGCGCCGTCCCCGCCGGTACGCACCGCGATGACGACCTGCCAGTGGCTGTGGTGGGCGCCCGTGATGAACGACCAGCGGCCGTCGAGGGTGACACCGCCCTCGCACGGAGTGGCGGTGGCGCTGGGGCTGAGGGTGCCGCAGATACGGACGTCGGGGGTGGCGAAGACCTCGTCCTGGACCTCGTCCGGGAACATCCCCGCCATCCAGGTGGGAATCCAGTAGACGGACGTGGCCCAGGAGACCGATCCGTCGGCGCGGGCCAGCTGCGCGGCCACCTCGATCAGGGTGCGGGTGTCGGCCTCGTAACCGCCGTAGCGGGCGGGGACGCGCAGCTTGAAGAACCCGGCGTCGGCGAGCGCCTCGACGCTCTCGTCGTGCAGACGCCGGTTCTCCTCCGCCCATCCGGTGTGGTGCCGCAGCGCCGGTACGAGACCGGCGGCACGGGCGACGAGTTCGTCGCGCGTCGGTGCCTTGCGGGTGAGCACAGCGATCCTCCTGGGGTGGGTGGGAACGGCGGTCAGTGCAGTGCGGCCGTGTAAGCGTCGAGCAGGCCCTGGGCCTCGCCGGTGGCCCGCGTGAAGCGGTCCTCCGGGACGGCGTCATGGAGCAGGACGTCCTCCATCGCCCGCGTCATGAGCACCTGGATCGCCGCGAACCGGCCCAGCAGCGCCCCGCGCGCCGCCGCCCCCGGAGTCCGGGCGAGCTGGTCGCTGCCCACGCGGTGGGCGGGACGGCGCGCGAACCATCCCTCCCGGTCCAGAAGGCCGAGCGCCCCCTCGGTCACCGGAAGGAAACTGTTCGCCTGGTGCCACGCGGCGGCATTGCGCGGATTGTTGAGGAACTGGAGGAAGGCGAGCGCGCCGTCACGGGTCCTCGCGTCCAGTCCGGCGGTCAGCCAGAGCGAGGTGCCGGCGATCATATGGCCCGCGCAAGGAATGTCGTCGTTGTGGGGGAGAGGGGAGACCGCGAGCCCGAAACGGCCCTCCTCGGCCGCTGCCATCATCGCGGTGACATCGTTCGAGGAACTGATCCGGAAAGCCACCCGCTGTTCGGCGAACGCCCGGTGGGTGCCCGCCCAGTCGGCGATCTCCCCGGTATAGAGATAACGGCCGTCCCGATGGAGCCCTTTCCACCAGGTGACCCAGGCCAGCATTTCCTTCGACGCCAGGTCCAGGCGGCGCGCCCGGCCCGCGCGCCCGTTGCCGTGGTCGGCGAGCGGCCCGCCCTGCACGGCGAGCGCCTGCTGGAAGCAGATGCCGTGATTGGCCCAGGTGACGGCGTGGGACGGCCCGCCGGGCAGGGCGGCGACCGCCGCGCAGGCGTCGGCCAGTTCGCCCCAGGTGCGCGGCGGCCGCGGCACGCCCGCCGCCTCCAGCAGGTCCGTGTTGCTGAACAGCAGACTCGTCGTGGCCACGGTCGGCCAGGACCGCAGTGAGCCGTCATACGTGTAATAGGCCCGTACGGCCGGGACGATGTCGTCGTGCACGGTCGGCTCGCCGAGGATCTCCGCCCGGCCGCCGATCTCCTCCTCCACGGACGCGAACAGCGGCCCGCCGTCACGCGACACCGCGTCGTGGGCCTCCTGCGAGGCGTCGTAATAGTATTCGGCGATCGCGGGCGGATTTCCCTCCGCCGCGGCCCGCGCGATGTCCCCGGGAAGGCGCTCGTAATGCACCCCCCGGATGTTCACCGTGTATTCCGGATGGGCCCGCTCGAATTCCTCTCCCAGGCGTGTCAGCCGGGCCATGTAGCCCGGAAAGGTCAGATCGGCGAGCCAGACGTCGATGACGGATTCCCGTGACATGCGGCCTTCCCTAACGTCGGAGCGGGGCGGATGTCGCAGCGGGCCGGGCCGGCCCCGTACCGGTGATGACGGACCCGATGCCGGACAGATAGGGCGCGACCACGCCCGGCAGCACCTTGCAGTCCAGGACGAGGACGCCCGGACACCCCCGCTCGCGCCAGGCGCGTACGGCACGGAGGTCACCGGGCGCGCGCACCGTGACGGCGGCGGCGCCCAACGCCCGCGCGACCCCGGCGAAATCGGTGGGGCCGAAGACGGCCGCGCCCACGTCCACGCCCAGCGGGCGGTAGAGATGGACCTCCGCACCGTAGGCCCCGTCGTCGAAGACCACCACCAGCGCGGAGACGCCCGCCCGCACCAGCGTCTCCAGCTCGGGCAGCCCCATCAGCGCGCCGCCGTCCCCCAGCGCCACCACCGTGGTGCGGTCCGGCCGCCCGACGGCCGCGCCGACGGCGCCCGCGAAACCGAGCCCGATGCTCTGGAACGCGGCCCCCGTGAACACGAACGCGGACGGATCGGCCACCGGCCAGTACATCGCCGGCCACCCCACGAAGTGCCCGCCGTCCGTGACCAGCGTCCGCTCCGGCGGCAGCAGCGGCGCCAGCGCCGACGCCAGCGTCCTCGGATCGACGCGGTCCCCGGTGCTCCTGTCCTCGTACGGCTCGTCCGCCCACCCGGCGCGCCCGGTCTCCGCCGCGACCTCCGTGCGCCACGGCGCCGCGTCCGCCCGGCGGCGGTCCACCGCGTCGAGCAGCTCCGAGGCGGTCACGGACGCGTCCCCGCGCACGAACCGGTCCACCCGTCCCGCCGTGGCGGCCGGCGCGTCATCGACCTGGACGACCACGGCGGCCGGACCGAGCAGCGAACCACCGTGCAGCGTCCACTCGTTGAGGCTCGCCCCGAACGCGACGACCACATCCGCGTCGCCGATGATCCGCGCGGTACGCGGGGCGGAGAAGCCCCCGCAGACCCCCAGGGACCAGGGATGGCCGTGGAACATCCCCCCGGCCATCACCGTGGTCGCCAGCAGCGCCCCCGTGCGGTCGGCGAGATCCGCCAGCGGCTTCGCGGCCCCGGAACGCCAGGCGCCCAGGCCGGCCAGCAGCAAGGGACGCCGCGCACCGGCCAGGACGTCCGCCGCCCCCTCGACGTCTGCCGGCGGCGGCGCCGTCCGCACCCGCGGCCGTGGCACCGTGACGACGGGCCCATCGGGCGCCGGGACCGTCGCCAGATCGCTGGGCAGCAGCAGGACCACCGGCCCCCGCCCCGCGCGCGCCCGCTCCAACGCGTCCGCGGTCGTGGCACGCGCGGTGTCCGGCGAGGTGATCCGTACGACCTCCGCGCCGAGCGCGCCCGCGAACGCGGTCTGGTCGATGTCGATGCGCCGCCGCCCCCGCAGGGGCTCGTCGCCGCACAGCACCAGCACACCGCTGCGGTGCTTGACCGCCTCCGCGAGTCCGGTGGCCGCGTTGGTGACACCGGGACCGTAGGTCGTGGTGCAGACCGCCACGTTCCCGGTGGCCCGGAAGTACGCGTCCGCCATGGTGATCGCGCCGCCCTCGTGACGGGCCGACAGATAGCGGGCCCCGGCCGCGACCAGCTCGGCCACGGCCACGAAGTTCCCGTTGCCCACCACGCCGAAGACATGTCCGACCCCGCGTTCGGCGAGCGTCCGCCCGACCGCGGCTGCGAGTGTCGCCCTCATCCGTCCCCCTGCCGCTCACGACCGGCCTACGCCAGCTCGAAGACCACTTCGCCGACCGCCATCCCGATCCGCTCGGTCCGCAGCAGCCGCCAGCCGCCCTCCGCGAACACCGGCGCCCAGTCGTCGAGCGCGGGGATGAAGGTGCCCATCAGGTCGTGCCCGACCTCGAAACCGAGGGTGAAGACGGGGAGCCGGTCGTCCGGCACGTCCGTGGTCCGGGTGGCGTCGCCGAGCAGCAGCCGCCGGGCGGCCGGGAACACCTCGCGCAGCCGGCGCAGCGTCCGTACGCAGTTCTCCCGGGGCCAGAAGTCGTGGCCCATCATGAAGCAGGTGAGCAGATCGACGTCGGCGAACTCGGGCCGCGGCGCGAGCCGGGTGACATCGCCCTCCAGGAACAGCGCCCGGTCCGCGAGACCGCGCTCGGCCAGACCCTTCCGCGCCACCTCCAGCGACGGGCGGGCCAGGTCGATGCCGATCCCGCGGGTCCCCGGATGCCGCTCCAGCATGTCCGCCACCCGCCCGCCGCTGCCGCACCCCAGATCGGCGACCTTGGTGAACGAGAAGTCGAGGCGCTCCACGGCCGCCCAGAACGCCGGCGCGTAGCACAGCTCGTTGATCTCCCGGCAGGCGAACGCGATCGCGGCCGCGTCCCGCCCGTACGCGCCGTCGGAACGGTCCTCGTCGCGCAGCACCGAGGGCATGGAACGGAACAGTTCGGCGCTGCCCCTGCTGAGCCAGTGGAAGAACGCCTTGTTCCGGTGGACCTCCGCGAACGTCGCGGCCGTGGTGACCGTGGTGCCCTCGCGCCGGACGATGCCGACGGACGCCAGCGCGCGGAACATCGCGAGCGTCGCGACCGGGTCGAGGCGGTGCCGGGCGGCGAAGTCGTCGGAGTCCAGGGTGCCGCGGGCGTGCAGTTCGTCGAGGGCCCCGACCTCCCAGGCCGCGCCGACCGCCCAGGCGGCCACCGCCGAGTTGAAGATGAAGGCCGCGTCCCCGCGCGCCGGCCCGGCCGCCGTCTCACCGCTCATGGCCCGCCCCCTCGGGCCGGGAGAACTGTCCCGGAGCGCGTCCGGGACCGGCCGGCCCCCGGTACGCCTGGGCGATGTCCAGCCAGCGGTCGGCCTCCGCGCCGTACGCGGTCAGCGCGAGATCGGCGCGGTGCCGCCGCCGGGTCGCCAGCAGACACAGGTCCAGCGCCGGCCCGGTGACCCTGTCGGCCGCGCCGGGCGGACCGAACTCCCACAACGCCCCCGAAGGAGCGGTGAGTTCGAGACGGAACGGCTCCTCGGGCGGCGTCAGCCCACGCGACTGGTAGCCGAAGTCCCGGGTGAGCACCGCGAACGCCGCGATGTGCCGCAGCCGGTCGGTGGCCTCCTGCTCCTCGCCGAGGGCGTCGGCGATGTCCTGGCCGTGCGCGAACAGCTCCATCAGGCCGGCGCGGGCGAGGACGGCGGGCGGCAGCGGCCGCACCAGCCACGGCACCGGACGGTCCGGGGGCGCGGCGGCCAGCGCCTTGATCCCGAAGTCCCGTTCCTCGCGCCACTTGGCGAGCAGGTCCGCCGGGGGCAGCGCCAGATACGCGGCGAGGGCGGCGTTCACGGCGCCGTCGAAGTTCCCCGCGGCGCGCGCCGTCAGCGCGCGGAACGCGTCGGGGTCGGAGGCCGCCGTGCCGGCCAGCCGGAAGATGAAGGCCAGATGCCCCACCTGGTGCGCGACGGTCCACCCGGGAGCGGGCGTCGCCAGGTCCCACCGCGACGCGTCCAGCCCGGCCACCCGTCGGTCGACGTCTTCCCCTGCCGCGGTCAGATCGGCTAGCACATCCTGTAATTCCGTCATAGGGCTGTCCTGATCCGTGAGTAGCGGTCCCGTGCGCGCAAAGGCACGCCCGGACTGTTCGAGCGCGGGAGTCACATCGCTTGCGGCACCACCTGGCCCGCACCGGCCGGCCCACGCCGGGGAGGCCGGAGCACGGGGGGACACCGCCCCGCCGACACGCGGGGATTCCTTCACGTCATCGACGTGGATACAGCGTGCACCAGCGAAGATCGGGTGTCTTCTCCCTCCGTGCTCTGACGCCGGACGGGCACGACGAAGGCGCCCGGCACGAGGCCGGGCGCCTTCCGCGGCAGGGCTGTGCCTACGTACGGGTGGCCCGGAAACGGAACGAACCGATGCCCACGGAGACCTGGACGTTCTCGAATCCCGCGGCGTGCAGGCGGGGAGCGAGGGTGGCGGGAGGGACGGGGACGCAGGTGTCGAAGAGGTGGACGAGACGGAAGCGGGTGCTGCTGAGGGCGTCGGAGCCGGCGAAGACCCCGCCGGGGCGCAGCACCCGGTACGCCTCGGTGAAAAGCCGGTCCTGGAGGGCGGGGGAGGGGACGTGGTGGAGCATGGTGAAGCAGAGGACAGTGTCGTAGTCCTGGTCGGGCAGGGGCATCGCGGTGGCGTCGCCGTGATGGACCGTGACCCGGTCGCCATGGGCGGCGCGCAGCCGCTCGGCGGAGTCCCGGTCGTACTCGATGACGCTCAGGCGCCGGGCCTCGCGCATCAGCACCCGGGTCGTGGCACCGAACCCCGGGCCGATCTCCAGTGTGTCCTCGCCGCATGCGACGTCCTTCAAGGCCCACGGCAGCAGGCGCTGCTCCACGGCCCGGGACCACGAGGGGGAGTTGCAGTACCAACGGTGGAAGCGGTTCATCGGCATACGGCGATGCTAGGAAGCACACAGGATGTCCACCACACGACGGAAGGACAAGTGATGTCGCCGGACGGACAGACCGCGGAAAGCACCCCGGCACGGAGGACGGACGGGGCACCGCCGTCCACGGGCGCCGAGCTGGTGCCGGCCGGACCCGCGGCGGCGGCAGCGGCCGTGGTCGTGGGCAGCTTCGCCATGGACAGCGGGCACTGGTTCCTTCGGCACGCCCACGAGCACCATCAACTCGCCTGGTCCCGCCGGGGAGTGATCGCCGTCCGCGCGACCGGTACGACCTGGGTGCTGCCGCCCTCGATGGCGTTGTGGATCCCGGCGGGCATCGAGCACGCCACCGGGGCCCCCGGGGCGGCACTCTTCCGCAGCCTGTACTTCCGGCCCGAACTCTGCCCCGTGGACTGGCGAGAGCCCACGGTCGTCGCGGTCGCGCCGCTGCTGAGGGAGCTGATCGGATACCTGGCGGACGACGGCCTCACCCCCGCGGCGCGGGGGCGCGCGCAGGCGCTCGTCCCGGACCTGCTGCGGCCGGTGTCGGTGGCGACGGTGCTGGCACCGCTGCCGCGCGACCCCCGCGCCCGCCGCGTCGCGAAGGCCCTGCGGGCCGCCCCGGCGGACGCGCGGACCCTCGCCGAGTGGGGCGCCGAGGTGGGGGCGAGCGGACGGACCCTGGCCCGGGCCTTCGCCACGGACACGGGGATGCCGTTCGGCCAGTGGCGCACCCGGGCCCGGTTGCAGGCGGCGATGCCGCTGCTGGCCTCCGGCGCGACCGTCGCGGCCGTCGCGGAACGGGTGGGCTACGCCTCACCGAGCGCGTTCGTCGCGGCGTTCCGGCGGGTGGTGGGGGTGCCACCGGGGGCGTACTTCGCGCCGTAGCGGAGGGGTGTGACCTGCGCTGTTCGCGGCGACTGCGCCGGCTGGGCCGTCGTGCTCGCCGGACCCGGACCGGTGCGGCCGGACGCCCACCGCACCGGTCCGGACGGGGCACGGTCAGATCGTGGCCGTGTCGATCACGAAGCGGTAGCGGACGTCGCTCGACAGGACCCGCTCGTACGCCTCGTTGATCTCCTGCGCGCCGATCAGCTCGATCTCTGCGCCGATGCCGTGCTCGGCGCAGAAGTCCAGCATCTCCTGGGTCTCGGGGATGCCGCCGATGCCGGAGCTGCTCAGGCTGCGGCGGTTGCCGAACAGGGTCTGGAGGACGATCTGGACCGGCTCCTCCGGCAGGCCCACATTGACCATGCTGCCGTCGGTGCGCAGCAGGGACAGATAGGCGGCGAAGTCCAGCGGGGCGGAGACCGTGTTCAGGATCAGGTCGAACGTGCCGGCCAGCTCCTCGAAGGTGTTCGGGTCGCTGGTGGCGTGGTAGTGGTCCGCGCCCAGCTTCAGACCGTCGTCCTTCTTGCGCAAGGACTGCGAAAGAACGGTGACCTCGGCACCAAGAGCGTGCGCGATCTTCACGGCCACGTGGCCGAGACCGCCGAGGCCCACGACGGCGACCTTCTTGCCGGGGCCGGCGTTCCAGTGGCGCAGCGGCGAGTAGGTGGTGATACCGGCGCAGAGCAGCGGGGCGGCCACATCGAGGGAGAGCGCGTCCGGGATGCGGACGACGTACTCCTCGTCGACGACGATCTTCTGCGCGTAACCGCCGTAGGTGGGCTGCCCGTCCTTGCCGGTGTCGTTGTAGGTCCAGGTCGGGCCGCCGTTCGAGCAGTACTGCTGGAGCCCGGCCCGGCAGTTCTCGCACGTGCGGCAGGAATCGACGATGCAGCCGACGCCCACCCGGTCGCCGACGGCGAACTTCGTCACACCGGCGCCCACCTCGGTGACGACGCCCGCTATCTCGTGGCCGGGGACCATCGGGAAGGCGCCGGGCCCCCAGCCGTCGTGGACCTGGTGGATGTCGGAGTGGCAGATACCGGCGAACTTGATGTCGATCAGGACGTCGGACCCGCCGACCGCGCGCCGCTCGATGGTGGTGCGCTCCAGCGGGGCCTTCGGGGCGGGCGCGGCGTACGCAGCAACAGTGGTCATACCAGGGATCTCCTAGAAGGACGGTTCGCGCCCGGCTCTCTTCCACCGGGCACGCTCCCAGACTGTCTCATTCCCCAGGGTTCACCCAGGTCACGGCCTTGCGTACGACTGCTGTGCCTACCACTGGCGGGGTCAGGATGCGGTACGTACGACCAGGAATACTGGACGTATGGAACGCAGCGACGGACAGGGCGTGCACGGCGGACGACCGGCGGCCGCGGCCACGGGCACCGCGGGGCGCGCCCTCGACAGGCGGGCCGAGCTGAGCGAGTTCCTGCGCAGCAGGCGGGCGCGGCTGAAGCCGGGGGACGTGGGGCTGCCGGACCTCGGCCGGCACCGGCGGGTGCCGGGACTGCGGCGCGAGGAGCTGGCGCAGCTGGCCGGGGTGTCGGTCGCGTACTACACGCGTCTGGAGCAGGGCAACGGCCGCAACGTCTCGGCGGAGGTGCTGGACGCGATCGCCCGCGCGCTGCGGCTGACGGACGCCGAGCACGCCCACCTCACCCACCTGGCGAAGCCCAGGACGCACAAGAAGAAGCCGGCGGCACGGCAGCAGCAGGTGCGTCCGGCGCTGCGGCAGCTGCTGGACACGATGGACGGCGTCCCCGCGTACATCGTCGGGCGGCGCTCGGAGATCCTCGCGTGGAACCGGATGGCGGCGGCCCTCTTCGGCGACTGGTCACAGCTGCCCCCGGCCGAGCGCAACTGGGCCCGCCTGGTGTTCCTGTGCCCCGAGTACCGCGATCTCTTCGCCGACTGGCAGCAGAAGGCGATCGACATCGTGTGCGCCCTGCGCATGGACGCCGGCTGCTACCCCGACGACCCGCGGCTGTCGGCCCTGGTGGGCGAACTCTCGGTCAAGAGCGAGGAGTTCCGGCGGCTGTGGGCCACCCACGACGTCAAGGAGAAGAACCACGGCGTCAAGCGGCTGCACCATCCGCTGGTCGGCGACCTCTCCCTGCACTTCGAGTCGTTCCGCCTGGCGGACGACGCGGACCAGTCCCTCCTCACCTACCACGCCCAACCGGACTCCCCCTCCGCCGACTCCCTCCGCCTCCTGGCGAGCTGGGGCACGGACGCCGGCCGCGCGGGCTCCGTGGTCTAGGTCCTGTCGCGGAAGCCCCGCCTGCCTCGCACGCACCGGACGCCGCGAGGCCCGCCCTCCGGGCGGACGACGCGACGTTCGCCACAGGCCCTAGGACCCGCCCGTCCCCCTCCACACCGTCCCTCGCGCCTCGTACTCCAGCAGAGTCTCGACCGCGCTGGCCGTCGGGGAGCCCAGTTCGCGTTGGGTGAGCCACAGGGCCAGTTCCAGGCCCGAGGTGATGCCCTGGGCCGTCACCAGGTCGCCGTCGTCGACGACCCGGGCGGGGGTGAGGATTCCGCCCGCCTTCTCCAGGTCCCTGAGCGCGCCGTGGTGGGTGGTGCACCGGCGGCCCGTGACCAGGCCGGCCGCGGCCAGGAGCAGGGCGCCCGTGCACACCGAGGCGATCGTCAGCCCCGGGCGCGGGGCCTTCCGGAGGGCCCTGGGCAGTACGCCCCGGTCGATCTCGGCCCACACCCCGGGCCGGTCGCGGTGGGCGTAGCCGCCGCCCGGCACCACGATCAGATCCGCGTCCTGCGGCGCCCACCGGTGGTCGACCGTGACCCGTGTCCCGTAGGAGCAGCGCACGGCCCCGGACGGGGAGGCGGTCACCAGACGTACCTCGGTCCGGCGCGCGCCGCCCTGCGCCGCGGCCGCGGAGAACACCTCGTACGGTGCCGCGAAGTCGAGTTCCTCCACCCCGTCGAACAGCACGATGTGCACCCGGAAGGGGCGCCCCCGCCCCGCGTGCTCCGCCGCGGCCGCGGTACGTGCCCCCGCCCCCACGGCGAACGCGCCCGCCCCCGCCGTGGCGGCCCGCAACATGCTCCTGCGCTCCATGACGCCTCCTCATGCGGCCCGCGCCGTCCGCCCGGGCCCTGGTGGCAAGCCTGCTGTCCCGGGGGACGGGGCGACAGCGGCCGCGGTGACCAGGAGCGTTAGGTTCCTGCCATGCACTCCGTCGCCGTCCTCGTACCGCGTGGTGCCGTCGGCTTCGACGTCACCGTCGCCTGTGAGGTGTTCGCCGTCGTACGGCTGCCCGACGGGACGGCGCCCTACCGGGTGATGGTGTGCGGCGACGCCCCCGTCACGGCCACCGCGGCGGGCGCCGACTGCTTCGGCATCGTCCCCGCGCATCCGCTCGGCGCCGCCCTGACCGCGCGGACGGTGATCGTGCCCGGCGTCGACGGGCGGGTCACGCCGGACCCGGAGGTCATCGGCCTGCTGCGTACCGCGGCCCGCCGGGGCCTCACCGTCGCGTCGATCTGCACCGGCGCGTTCCTGCTCGCCGAGGCGGGGCTGCTGGACCGGGCCCGGGCGACCACCCACTGGCGCGCCGCCGACGCACTGGCCCGCGCCTACCCGACGGTCCGCATCGACCCGGAACGGCTGTACGTCGACGGCGGGAAGGTCCTCAGTTCGGCGGGGGTCGCCGCGGGGATCGACCTGTGCCTCCATCTCGTCAGCCGGGACCACGGCGCGGCGGTGGCGGCGGACGCGGCACGGACCCTGGTGGTGCCGATGCGGCGGGACGGCGAGATGGCCCAGCGTTTTCGGCCTCCCGGGCACGGCGGCGCCGGCGCGGGGGAGGACCGGCTGCGTACGACGCTGGACTGGCTCCACCGCAATCTGCACCGCCCCCTGACCGTCGCCGACATCGCCCGGCACGCCGGGATGAGCGTGCGGCACCTGCACCGCACCTTCCGCGCCCGCACCGGCACGTCCCCGCTGAAGTGGCTGCTGTGGGCCCGTGTCGAGAGGGTGCGGGAGCTGCTGGAGACCACGGATCTGCCCGTGGAGCGCATCGCGGACCTCAGCGGTCTGGGGTCCGCCGTGTCGCTGCGCCACCACTTCCGCGGCCGGACGGGGACAAGCCCGGCGGCGTACCGGAGCGCCTTCCGCGAGGGGCGTGCCACCGTCCCGCCCGCGGGCCGCTGACCGTGCAGCGGCCTTCGACGCAGGCTTTCCCTGGCCGGGGCGCCGGGTGGGCGACTGCTTCGTCATGGTTTCCGCCGTACTGGGACGGGCCGTTTTGCGTCATGGCCGCCGGGGGAGGCACCATCGGGTGATCCGGCGGTTCCGGTTCCGCGTGCCGGGGTGGTTCCCGGTAGAGGACACAGGGCCGCACCCCCGCTAAACGTTGCGTGTATACGCCGTGTGTACAGTGCGGGGGTGATCACCTCAATCCCCCCACACCCCTCCCTCCGGCCGCCCGTACCAGGGACGCGTCCCGCCCGCCCGGACGCCCGGATACGCCGGGAGGTCAGCGGCCGATGCTGACCTCCGCACCCGCACCGTCCCGCCTCCGCCGCTGGGACTGGCCGGTCCTGGCGGTGTGCGCCGTGGTGGCCCTCGCGGTGGGCCTCGCCTCCCCGCCCCGCACGGCCCAGGAGGCATGGGGACTGACCGCCGCCCTGGGGTACGGCTGCGCCGCCGTCGCCGCGGCGCGAGCGTCCCAGGCGTGGGCCCGCGTCCCCGCCGTGATCGCCGCCCTCGGCTCGGCCGTCGTACCCCTCACCTATCTGACGGTGGTCGGCACCGCGCAGATGGAGGTCGGAGTGGTCGAACGGGGAGCGGACCTGCTGCTCTCCACCGGAAGCCCGTACCACCCCGCCCCGCACACGGTGCCGGACTTCAACCCGTACCTCCCGGGCATGTCCCTCTTCGGCCTGCCGCACGTCCTCTTCGGTGACACCCCCCTGACCGGCGCCCGGCTCTGGTTCGGCCTCGGCTTCCTCGCCGCCGCGCTCGGCGCCGTACGGGTCCTGGCGAAGGACACCGGCCACACGCCGCGCGGCATCACCGGCGGCATGGGCGTCCTGTGGCTGATCGCCTGCCCCGTCGTCGCGCTGCCGCTCGCCATCGGCGGCGTCGACCCGCCCGTCATCGGACTGCTCTGCCTGGCCCTGGCCTTCGCCCACCGGGGCGACGCGGGCCGCGCGGGCCTCGCCCTGGGAGCGGCGGCCGCCCTGAAGTGGACCGCCTGGCCCGCCATCCCGGTCGTCGTCGCCCTGTTCGCCGTGACCCGGGGCGGGCGCGCCGCCCTCCGGAGCGCGGCGGGGGCCCTGGGGGTCGCCGTGCTCTGCACCCTCCCCTCGGCGCTGGCCGACCCCGGGGCGTTCCTGGAGAACGTCGTCCGCTACCCGCTGGGCCTCAGCTCCACCACCTCGTCCGCCCAGAGCCCCCTGCTCGGCCATCTGATCGTCTCGCTCGTCCCGAACGGCAAGACCGTCACCGTGGTCCTCATCGGGCTGAGCGCCCTGGGCGTGGGGATCTCGCTGCTGGTCCGCCCGCCCCGGACCATCGTCGCCGCCGCCGACCGGCTGTCGCTGGGGCTGATCCTGGCGATCCTGCTGTCGCCCGCGACCCGCATCGGCTACGCCGTCTTCCCCGTCGTCCTCCTCGTCTGGCCCCGCTTCGCCACCGCCCTGGCCTCCGGCGCCCGCGAGGACGAGCCCGCGACGCCCCCGGCGGACGGACGGGTGGAGAGCGCCACCGCGGCCCTCGTCCCGAAAGCCTGACACCACGCCACAGGGTGTGCCCGCGTCCCGGAGGGGCGGGCACACCCTGTGGCGTATCGGGCCGGACGGCTCCGGCGGGCGTCAGGGCCGGTCGGTCCTGCGGCGCCGCGCCAGCGCGACGGCGCCCGCGCCCGTCACGACGAGAGCGGCGGCACCAGCGGCGAGGTACGGGGTGGCGTCGGTACCGGTGTGCGCCAACTGCCCGCCGCTGGGCACCATCCCGGCCGGGGCCGGCGGCTTGGGCTGCGGCGGGGTCACCGGGGGAGTGGCCGGCGGGCTGGACGGCGGCGTCGGCGACGGGCTGGGAACGGCGTTGTCCCACACCGTGACCACCTGCCGCTCACCGGCCTTGGCCTCGATACGGCGGGGCTCCTTGTCGAGGTCGTAGCCCTCGGGGGCCTTGGTCTCCACGAGCCAGTACGTCCCGGCGGGCAGGTCGACGGGCTCGGACTTCCCGTCCTTGCCGGTGCTGACCGTGGTGATCACCTTGCCCGGCTGCCCGTTGTCGTCCGCGTGGATCTCGTAGGTGGCGGGCGAGGAGACCGGCTTGCCGGTGCCGCGGTCCTTCTTGAGCGTGATCACGATGGCGGCGGGCCGGAAGTCGATCTCACCGGTGACGGTGAGCGGCGTCCGCTCGGCCAGGAAGTAGACCAGCCGCTGCATGGGCTTGTTGTGCACCGTCTTGTCGGTCTTCCAGAACGTCGGCGAGTTCACCGACACCTCGGCCGCGAACGTCGCGCCCGTCTTCGTGCCCGGCTTGTCCGGCGTGAAGCGGAACACCGCCGCGCCCTTGTCGTCGGTCGTTCCCACCTCGCCCGGCGCCTTCGGCTCCGCGACGTTGGTCAGCTCCGTGGTCCCGACACGGACACCGGACACCGGCTTGTCGCCCTTGGCGACCTTGACGGTGAGGGACTTCTCCTCGGGGGTCCGCTCGTACGGGAAGACCTTCCCCGACCCCTCGACGCTCAGCGTGGGACGGCCGGCGGTGACCGACTGGATCTCGGTGCGCAGCGCGTTGAAGCGGTCCACGACCGGGCCCGTGTCGACCTTGGCGTCGGCCCCGTACCCGGCGACGGCGCCCTTCGGCATGCCCTTGGTCAGCCAGGTTTGCCACGGTATCTTCTCGCCGTTGAACCCGTTCTCGTCGACGCCGTCGCGCGCGGCCAGCGCCCAGGTCAGCAGGGAGGCGGCGGCCGAGTCGTTGCGGCCCTTGACGTCGTCGTCGGCGTTGCCGAACCGTGCGGCCAGCTCCGCCAGCTGGGCCTTGGTGTCCTCGGACAGCTCCGGCGGCGCGCCGGTCTTCTTGTAGCCGTTGTGGTCACCGTCCGGCCCGTACAGCGCGATGTCCAGGCAGAGTGCGTGGCTTCCGTCGTCCAGGACGTGCGTACCGGCCCACATCGCGGTGTGCTTCCCGGTCCGCAGGTGCCAGCCGACGGCCCTGCCCTTGTGGCCCTCGCGGTCGGTCGCGGAGGCGGTCGCCGCGGGCAGCAGCGTCGCGCCGACGATCCCCGCCACCACGGCCGCCGCGCCGATGGCCGAATATCTCTGTTTCCGAGCTCTGTGCATCGTTCCCTGTCCCCTCTCGCCGGGGCCGCCCGGTACGGGCGCAAGCCCTCCGTCCGCGGTCACGCGGCACGTTGTTCCAGGGACGACGCGGGAAGATCCGCCCGTCCCCGTCCGCCCGCGCCGCGGACGGGGACAGCGAAGTACGGGGATCACGCCAGTGTCAAAGGAACCGCGTCAATTCCGGCCCGCCAACTTCCCCCGGACGGGGGGGCGGTCAACCGGCCGCCGGAAGGCGCGGCACGCTCGCCAGCAGCCGGCGGGTGTACGCGTGCGACGGCGCGCCCAGCACCCCGGCCGTCGCCCCGGACTCCACCACCCGCCCCCGCTCCAGCACCGCGGTCCGCTCGCAGAGCGCCGCGACCACCGACAGATCGTGGGAGACCATCACCACCGTCAGCCCCGCGGTCTCCTTCAGCTCCGCCAGCAGATCGACGACCTTCACCCGCGTCGTCACATCCAGCGCCGAGACGGGTTCGTCGGCGAGCAGCACCCGCGGGTCGCACACCGTGGCCCGCGCGATCGCGATGCGCTGCCGCTGACCGCCGGAGAACTCGTGCGGATAACGGGACGCGGCGTCCCCCGGCAGTCCCACCCGCTCCAGGGCCCGCCCCACGAGCCGGTCCGCCTCGTCCCCCGAGGCGACACCCAGCGACCGCAGCGGTTCCCCCACGATCCGCCGCACCCGCTGCCGCGGGTCGAGCGACGCGTACGGGTCCTGGAAGACACACTGCACACTCCGCCGGAACCGCCGCATCCGCTCCCGGTCCCCGAGCCGCAGCTCCTCCCCGTCGAAACGCACCCGGCCGGACGTGGGCCGCGCCAGCCCGAGCAGCATCCGCAGCAGAGTGGTCTTGCCCGTACCCGACTCGCCGACCAGCGCCAGGCTCTGCCCCGCCGTCACCTCCAGCGAGACGTCCGCGACCACGGGGGCCGCGCCGCGCCGGTAGGCGTACGACACCGCGTCCAGTTCCAGCACCGGCGACGCCATCACACACCTCCGACGGAGTCGAGCGCCGACTCCAGCTGCCGGGCGCTGTCCACCAGCGCCCTCGTGTACTCCTCGCGCGGCGCGGCCACCAGCTCGCGTACGTCCCCCGACTCCACCGCGCGCCCGTCCTTCAGCACCAGGGCCCGGTCCGCGACCCGCGCCACCACCGCCAGGTCATGGCTGACGAACACCACGGCCATGCCCCGCTCGCGGACGAGGGTGTCCAGCAGACCGAGCATCTCGGCCTGCACGGTGACGTCCAGCGCGGTCGTCGGCTCGTCCGCGATGAGCAGCGCCGGGTCGCAGGCGAGGGCCATGGCGAGTGCCACCCGCTGCCGCTGCCCGCCGGACAGCTCGTGCGGGAACGCGCGGGCCGTACGGGCCGGATCGGGCAGCCGCACCTGCTCCAGCGCCGAGGCGACCGCCTCCCGCAGCGCCGCGCCCTTCAGGCCCCGCCGTCTGCGCAGCGGCCCGGCGATCTGCCGGCCCACCCGCATCAGCGGGTCGAGCGCGGTCAGCGGCTCCTGGAAGACGACCGCCGCGCCGCGTCCCCGCACGCCGGCCAGCGTCCGCTCGCTCGCGCCGACGGTCTGCACCCCGTCGAGCTCGACGCTGCCGCTCGCGGTCATCCCGTCCGGCAGCAGACCGAGCACCGCCAGCGTCGTCAGGGACTTGCCCGAGCCGGACTCCCCGATGAGCCCGAGGCGTTCGCCGTGCGCCACGGAGAAGGAGAGGCCGGAGACGAGGGTCCGCCCGTCGTCCGTGCGGATCGTCAGGTCCCGTACGTCGAGAAGCACGCTCATGCCGCCGCCCTCCCGCGCCGGGCGGTCGGGTCCAGGACGTCCCGGAGCCCGTCCGCGACCAGGTTCACGCCGATGACCAGCAGCACGATCAGCACCCCCGGTGCCAGCGCGCCCGCGGGAGCGGTGGTGAATGTCGCCTGCGCCTCCTGGAGCATGCGGCCCCACGAGGCGTGGGGCGGCGGCGCGCCGAGGCCGAGGTAGGACAGGCCCGCCTCGGCGAGGACCGCGAGACCGAACTGGAGCGCGAGGTTGACGGCCAGCGTCGGCCAGATGTTGGGCAGGACGTGCCCGGCGACGATCCGCGGCCAGGACGTCCCCGACGTACGGGACGCCGTGATGAAGTCCTGCGCGAGGACCCGCTTGACCAGGACGCGGGTGAGGCGGGCGACCACCGCGCTCTGCGCCAGGCCGATCGCCAGCACCGCCGAGCCGAGCGTCGCCGAGCGCGCCGCGACGATCAGCATGGCGAGCAGCAGCGTCGGGAACGCGATGAGGATGTCGAGCAGTGCCGAGAGGGTGTCGTCGAACCAGCCCTGCGCGAACGCCGCGAGGACCCCCAGCGTCACCCCGAGGACCGCCGCGATCAGCACGGAGCCGACTCCCGACTCCAGCGCGATCCGCGATCCGGTCATCAGCTGAGTGAACAGGTCGCGCCCGAGCTTGTCGGTGCCGAGCAGATGCCCGTCACCGGGGCCCGCGAGCCGCCCGCCCGAGGTGTCCGACGGGTCGAACGGCAGCCAGACCAGCGAGAGCAGCGCGAGCAGGACGACGAGTCCGGCCAGGACGGCCCCCGTCCACAGCGTCAGGGAACGGCGCCTCACCGGACCCCACCTCCCGACAGCCGCCCCCGCAGCCGCGGGTCGACGATCCGCTGCACCAGGTCGGCGGCGAAGCCGATGAGCAGCACCGCGAGCGTCGACACGAACAGCACCCCCTGGATGACCGGGTAGTCGTGCTGCGCGATGCCCGTCGCGAGCAGGGAACCCAGACCGGGCAGCGCGAAGACGGACTCGACGACCACCGCGCCGAGCAGGGTGGAGGCCAGCTCCATACCGAGGACCGAGATCACCGGGACGGACGCGTTGCGCAGCCCGTGCCGCCACATCGCCCCGCCGAACGAGGACCCCAGCGCCCGCGCCGTCCGCAGGTACTCGCTGCCGAGCACGTCGAGCGTCGCGGAACGCACGTAACGGGTCAGGGACGCCGCCATCACCAGCGCCACCGTCACCACCGGTAGCACCAGCGACCGGACGGCCTCCCCGGGCGTGTCCCACCCCTCCGGGGGGAAGCCGCCCGCCGGCAGCCAGCCCGCGTTCAGCGCGAGGACGGCTATGAGGATCATGCCGAGCCAGAACACCGGCACGGCGATGCCGAGCTGGGCGACACCGTTCAGCAGCGCCCCGTACCAGGTGTGCTGCCGGTACGCGGCCAGGAACCCGGCCGGCACCGCGAGCAGCACCGCGAGCACGAACGCCGCGAGCGTCAGCGGCACCGTCACATCGAGGCGCTGCGCCACCTCGGGACCGACGG
Organism: Candidatus Streptomyces philanthi; assembly: GCF_059553635.1. Classification (NCBI taxonomy): domain Bacteria; kingdom Bacillati; phylum Actinomycetota; class Actinomycetes; order Kitasatosporales; family Streptomycetaceae; genus Streptomyces; species Candidatus Streptomyces philanthi. Next base: position 18,201 of record NZ_JCANQV010000009.1, on the reverse strand, counting down.
GCAGCGAGCTGACGAAGGACGTACCGAGGTCACCGCCGGCCAACTGCCCGGTCCAGTGGGTGAACTGGGCGGGCAGCGGCCGGTCGGAGCCGATGGCGTGCCGGGCCGCGGCGATCTGCTCCGGCGTGGCGCCCACCGAGGTGAGCGCGTTCGCCGGGTCGCCGGGCAGCATCCGCAGCAGTACGAAGAGGACGACGCTTGCGAGCGCGAGGGAGACCAGCAGGAACACCAGTCTCCGCGCGAGGTACCTGATCATGACGAGGGCGGGGTCCCGGTCAGCTCTTCTTGATGCCGTAGGCGAAGAACTGCGAGTTCAGCCCGTTGACCGGGTAGCCCGACAGCCTGCTGTTCGCCACGACGATCTGCGGGTACAGGTACAGCCAGTCGCTCGCCGCGTCCTCGGCGATCCTGCGGCCCACCTTCTTCAGCAGCGCGGTCTGCTCGTCGGTCGTCGCGGACCGCTCGGCCCGCTCGACCCAGTCCTGCACCTGCTTGTCGTCGTAGCCCCAGTAGAAGTCGGGGTTGCCGTACCAGACGAGGTCACGGTCGTTGACGTGCTCCTGGAGCGTGGCCGTGAAGTCGTGGTTCTTGTAGACCTTCGTGTACCACTCGTCGGGCGTGATCGTGCGGATCGTGACGGTGATACCGACCTTGGCGAGCTGCGACTTGATGAAGGTGGCGGCGGTGGGGTGCGGGTCGTAGTTCGGGGTGTCGAGCGTGAACGAGAAGCCGTCGGCGTACCCCGCCTCGGCCAGGAGCTTCTTCGCCTTGGCGGTGTCGTACGCGTTGACCTTGGTCAGGTCCTCGTACCAGGGGTCGGTGGGCGGCACCATCGAACCGATCAGCTTGCCGTAGCCGCCCCAGACGGAGTCGAGGAGCTTCTTGTCGTCGATGGCCGCGGAGACCGCCCGGCGGACCCTGGCGTCGTCGAACGGCTTGGCCCTGTCGTTGAAGGCCAGGACCAGCTTGGTCGTCGAGTTGCCGTCGTTGACCTTGTAGTTCCGGTTCGAGGTGAACTGGTCGAGGGCGTCGGGCGACTGCTCGCTGGTGACCACGTCCACGGCGTTGGTCAGCAGCGCGTTGTTCAGCGCCGTCGCGTCCTTGTAGTAGTGGAAGACGACCCGCTTGTTCTTCGCGGCGTCGCCCCAGTAGCCCGCGAAGCGGTCGAGACCGAGGGCCGAGCCGCGTGTCCACTTGTCCAGTGTGTACGGGCCGGTGCCGTCCTCCGTCGTCCGGAGGTCCTTCGCCTCGGAGTTGATGATCCAGACGTAGGAGAGCTGGTAGACGAAGGAGATCGACTTCTTCGACAGGGTGACCTTCACGGTCCGCGCGTCGGGGGTGGCGATGTCCTTGACGACCTCCAGGTTCGCCTTGCGGGCGGACTGCGAGTCCTTCGCGAGGATCTTCTCCAGGCTGAACTTGACGTCCCGGCTGCTGAGCTTCTTGCCGCTGTGGAACGTCACCCCGTCGCGCAGGGTGAAGGTGTAGGTGAGGCCGTCGCCGCTGACCCGGTAGTCCTGGGCGAGCAGCTTCTCGACCTTGCCCTTGTCGGTGAGCCGGAACAGGCCCTCGTAGACATTGCCGTTGAGGGCCTCGGTGGCGCCCTGGCCGCCGCCCCCGGTGTTGTCGAGGTTCTGCGGCTCGTAGAGGGAGCCGATGTTGACGGTGGCGTTCTTGTCGTACGCGCCGCCCGCCGCGCCGCCGCTCTTGGCGCCGCCGCACGCGGCGAGGGTCACGGCGAGGGCGGCGGTGAGCGCGGCGGCGGCCAGGGGCTTCTTGCGGAGGTTCATGGGGTGCCTTCGTACAGGGGCTGCGGAGCGGGACGGTCAGGGGGAGCCGGTGGCGCCGTCGCGGAAGACCGGGAGCTTCTCGCCGGCCTCGACCGGCAGGCGGAAGCGGTTCTGCCGCGGCGGCATCGGACAGTTGTACTGATCGGAGAAGCCGCAGGGAGGCACGAAGGCGCGGTTGAAGTCGAGGAGGACGCGGCCCTCGCCGGTGTGCCGGACGAAGAGGAAGCGGCCCGCGCCGTACGTGGTGACGCCGTTGGTCGGGTCGCCGAAGACGAGCAGCAGGGTGCCGTCGTCGTCGAAGGCGCTGAGGGTGTGCTCGGTGCCGCCGACGGTGAGGGTGATGTCCCCGGGGACGACGAGGTCACGGGTGCCGCCGTTGTCCCGGATGTGCTCGAACGCGACGCGGCGGGCCCCCTCGACGGGGGTGTAGGCGGCCTCCAGGACCCAGGCGGGGTCGTACGGGAAGGCGTCGATGCGCGCGAAGCGGGCGAGGGCGGGGGAGTGCGCGTCCCAGAAGCGCAGCCCGTGCTCGGGCCGGCCGTCGGCCGCGTTGACGCGTTCGACGGCGGTGACGGTGCGGGACGCGGGCTGCCCGGCGCGGGCGGCGTCGAGGTCGGGGCGCTCACCGGAGGGAAGCCAGCGGGTCTCGACCAGCGCGAGGTTGCCGGTGGGAGCGGTGACGAGGCGGTGGCGCTCGGCGCGCCACGCCTCCCACTCCTGGACGCTGTCTCGGGCTATGTCGGGCATGGCGGCACTCATTCGCGTAGGGACGTCAGCATCCACGCCGGCGGCCACGCTGGGTGAAGCTTGCATCAAAGGATCTTCTTTATCTCCCATAAGGGAAGCTAATGTCAAATGCCGCCAAGTGGTGAGACGCGGGGCGACACGGGCGTGCCTGAGGCGGCGGCCGGGAGCGGAGTGTGTTTACGAGGGGCCGGGGCGGGCGTGCCGCCCCAGTGCTTGTCCGGCAGAGATGTCAGTGGGAGCTGAGATCGTGCCTCCGTGAGTGAACTGGTTGAGCATGTCGACGAGCATGACCGCGTACTGGGTGTCGTCGACCGGGATGAGGCGGTGCGTGAGAACTGGCCGCATCGCATTGCGACGACGATCTGCCGTGATCACGATGGGCGGATCTTGGTGCTGCGGCGGGCCGAGACGTTGTCCCGGTTCCCGGGCTACTACGACGTGATGGTCGGCGGCGCCGTGAACGTGGGTGAGTCGTATGAGCAGGCGGCAGTCCGCGAGCTGAAGGAAGAGCTGGGCGTTCGTGTGCCGGTGCGTTCCCTGTTCAAGTTCCTTTGCCGGAAAGGGATCAGCCCCGTCTGGTTCGGGGTGCATGAGGCCGTCGTGTCGGAGGCTCTGGTGCCGGACCCGGTTGAGATCGACTGGCACGACGGGATGACAGTGGACGAACTGCGTGACGTCGCTGATGAATGGGTCTTCGTTCCGGGAGGGCGGGAGGCCCTGCGCCGATATCTGGAGTCCGGGTTCGGAAGCGGTGCGGGCAAGGCGGCGGCCGGATGATCGGCGATGCGGGTCGCCGCGGTCCAGGGCAAGCATCGGCTGCAGGAGCCGGGACGGTGGTTCGCGGCATTGGAAGGCGCCTGACCTAGGATTCCCCGGCCCGGTGGGAGTCGACGGACCCGTGCCCGAGGTAGCACGTCTCCGGAGTTCTGGTGCTGTGACCGGGCTGGTTCCCCGTGATCGGAAGGCGGCTCGCGGGGCGAGCGCACGTGAAACGGCTGGTATTACTGGGGCATGCAGGAAGAGACCGCACGCTCCGCGATCGACACGTTCATCTCCGCGTTCAACGCCTCGGACGACAGCTATGTGACTGCCCTGCTCTCCCAAGCCCTGACCTCGGACGTGGTCTTCTGGGGGCCGTTGGGGCGCAGCGAAGGAATCGCGGCGGTCGAGCGGTTCGTGCTGGACATCCGGCGCCACCCGGCGGGGACCGGCACGATGGTGCGCTGCTCGGCGGTGGACATGCCTCACGACTGGGCCCGGTACCAGTGGGTCTTCACCACGCCGGACGGAGGCCCCCAGCTGGCGGGAACGGACGTCGTCCATCTGCGGCGGAGCCTCATCGACCAGGTCATCGTCTTTGCGGGGGAGATCGGACCGTCCGCCTCCTGAGTCGGCCTGCTGCCGCTGTCCTTCTCCCGAACGTGCCCCTTCGGCGCTCTGGGCTGCGGTGTTGAGGGGGGCGTCCGCCCCAGCGGATGCCTTCCCGATGGAGGCGAAGCGGGGTGCCTCCAGGAGATCCGCGTACCGGGCAGCCGGCCGCCGGTCCGGGCCGTCGGCCACGGCCGGTCGTCCCGGTCGCCGTGCACCGGTCGGCCGTCCCGGTCGCGGTCCGCAGGCCACCGGCCGGGGGCTCGACGGTTGATCAGGCGTCGTGGCCGAGGTAGGCGGTGACCAGTTTCGGGATGCCGTCGGCCAATGTGTCCCACGGCATGGCGAGTGCCTCCGCCATGTCGGGCGAGGTGGCGACGCGCCACTCCAGGAGGGACTGCACGGCGCGCAGAGTGAGAAGGATGTGGCCGCGTGTGATGTGCGGGGGCCGGTCGGGAAGCGCCATGAAGGCGTCGCACCGCTCCTGCGCCAGCTGGTCGAGTCGCTGCTGAGCGGCTTCCCGCAGGGCTGGGATGGCGGCCGCGTACACGACGAACTCGCGGACGAGGCAGGTGTGGTCCCGGAACAGGGCGGCCAGTTGTTCCGCGTACAGGGAGACGGCCCGGACGAAGTCCGGTTGCTGCGCCGCGGCGGGCAGGAACTGCTCCCGCTGGATCCGGGCGACCTCGTCGAGCCAGCGTTGCTGGGTCGAGACGAGCAGGTCCTCCTTGTTGGCGAAGCGCTGGTAGACGGTGCCCACGGCCACGCCGGCGCGGGCGGCCACCGCGGTGAGGGTGAATCCGGCGATGCCTTCCTCCGCGATCAGCTGCTGAGCGGCTTCCAGGATGCGTTCCATCGCCGCTTGGCTGCGTTTTTGCCGGGGAGGGCCGGGGCGTGTGGTCATGGGGCCATCCTCACACAAGCGGAAGTGAATATGGATTCATGTTCATGTTACGGTGGTGGAACCAGACGGTGGCCGTGACAGGGCCACCGCTCGAACCAGGAGGTCGCGGTGCTCACCTACGCCGCTGTCGCCGGAGCCGGTCTTGTCGTCGGCGTGATGTACGCGCTGCTGCGCGTGCGCTCCCCGGCTCCTCCGCTGATCGCTCTGACCGGACTGGCGGGAATGCTGATCGGCTACGGAATCCCGGGAGCCCTGACATGACCGGCGTCCGCGCGACAGCCGGGCGCTACGCCTTGTCCCTGGGCGCGGGCATCGCCGCCGGACTGCTGTATTGGCTCATGGGCGTGCGCTCACCGGCCCCGCCGTGGCCGGCACTGCTCGGCCTGCTCGCCATCGTGGCGGGCGAGAGCGGGGCGCGCGGTCTGCTGGCACGGATCCGCTCTGCGCGCACCCGGCCAAGGCCCCACCCCGGTCCCGACCACGCGGGCCGCGGGACGCCGACTGCGTCGGCCGCCGCACCCGACCCCGCGATGACACACGGAAAGTGAGAACAGGAATGCCTTTCACCGGCCTTGACGCTCTGCTCGACCCGGCCCCGCTGCCGCTGGAGACCGGCTTCGAGCGTGATGCGGACGGAGTCCTCCATATCGCCTGCCGGACCGACCTGCACGGCGTCAGCGGCGAGATGTTCGAGTGGTGGTTCCGCTCCCGTCCCCTCACCCAGCAGTACATCTGGTGGCACCCGATCGACCACGTCGCCAGCGACTGGGCCGAAGGAGTCGAGGGAGAGCTGCCCGGCTCGGTTCACCTCGCCGAGGAACGCTTCGGGCATCTGCCCGCACAGCAGGTCGCCGTTCAGTTCCGTGACCCGGAGGAGTTCTTCACCCCCGCCGCCTACCGGCAGGCACGCAGCGAGGGACGGATCACCGGCGCGGTCTGCGGCCGCATCGGCATGGGCTTCGATGCCGAACGCGACGAGGACGGCCGGGTCCTGGGCAACCGGCTCATGCACCTGTGCCGTGACACGCCCTGGGGCAGCGCTCTGCGCAGCAACTTCTACTTCGGTGTGGATCTCGTCGGCAAGCTGACGCCGCAGCAGATGACCGAGACCTTCACGGATGAGTTCGGCCGCGAAGTGCTGCGGCACTGCTACAACGAGTTCACCTTCTTGTCGCGGTTCCTGCCCTCGCTCCACGCGGGCGAGCACCGCGACACCATTCCGGTCCCCGAACCCTGGTGACCCGCACCGGAGACAGTCCGACACGTGTTGTCGCCGGGGGCGCCGTTGTCACCGGTCCGGTCCAGCACGTCGCCGGCCGGCCCGGCGGCCACGGGTCGCGGTTCGCCGGGCGCTGTACGACGATGTTGCCCGTCGCGACGTACGAGGTCGCCGGCCGGTGTCACGTCCCCATGGGGTGCCGGCCGCGGCCCGCAGGGGCTGCCCAGCATCGGCAAGGCGGTGTCGGCCGCCAGCCGTTCACCCGCACGCATGCGGCGAAAGGAAAGCCATGAGTGAGGCTGCCGAGAATGTGTTCTGTTTCGGCGGAACCGATGTCAACTGGGTCATCCTCCGCGAGGGCACGGATCTGACACTGATCGACGGCGGATGGCCGGGCGACGTCGCGGCGGTGGAGGACTCCATACGGTCGATCGGCAGGAAGCCCGAAGACGTCCGCGCGATCCTGCTGACCCACGCACACATCGACCACATGGGAGCGGCCGAGGACTTCCACCGCCGATTCGGGGCCCCCGTCTACGCCGACCCGATCGAAGTCCACCACGCGCGCCGCGAATTCCTCGAACAGGCCGGCGCCGCCGACGTGGACAAGGGGCCGGTGCCGCAGACGCGGGAGTGGTGGGAGAAAGTGCAGAAGGTCGGCGCCACCAAGGAACTGAAGATCGACGACGTCAGGCCCGTCGGCGCCGGACCGCTCGACATCCCGGGACGGCCGGTCGCGGTGCCCACCCACGGTCACACCTCCGGTCACGCCGCCTTCCACCTGCCGGACTCCCACACGGTGATCACCGGAGACGCTCTGCTCACCGGGCACCCGACCTCGCTGTTCGACGGACCACAGCTGTGCCCCTGGTTCTTCGCCCATTCGCTGCCGGACGCGCTGGCGGCACTGGATGCCCTGGAAGTCCTCGACGCCGACATCGTTCTTCCCGGCCACGGCGACCCCCTGCGCATGCCCATCGCGGAAGCCGTCGGCATCGCCCGCCGGCACGCACACGACAGCGGCTACGTTCCATCACGGAAGGCATGAACCACCATGGCACGCATCGACCTCCCCGACCCCGCCACGATGCCGGACGCGGACCGCGCCGCCTACGACCGGTTCCCGGCGAACCTGACCCGCGGGCTGCTGTGCACGACGGCCGGGATCGCCGACGGCTACCTGTCCCTGGGCACGGCCTTCCCGCGATCCCCCCTGGACCCGAAGCTCCGCGAGATGGTCATCCTCCGGGTGGGCGCACTCAGCCACAGCGCCTACGAGCGGATGCAGCACATCGGCATCGCCCGGTCCGTCGGCGTCACCGACGCCGAGGTCGCCGCGCTGGAATCCGGCCGCTTCGACGAGCTGACCGAGGAACAGGCGGCCGTCCTGCGGTTTGTCGACGAGTTGTACGCCAGCCCGAAGGCCACCGCCACCTTCGATGAGGCCGTCAACGCACTGGGCGAGCAGGGAGCGGCCACGGTCACCCTCCTCGTGGGCCACTACATGATGACCGCCCGGTTCCTTGAGACCCTCGGCATCGAACTCGACGCCGAACCCACCAGTTGGGAGTCGGCCCGCACGTAGGCATCCGATCGGGGCCGCGGCCTCGTAGGAGACGACCTCCCCCTTCACTCCGTCGGCCGTGCCGGCATGCGCCCGGACCGGCTTTCTCAGTACAAAGGAGACAAACCCAGGGAAGGCCAGCCTTTGTGACTGGCCGGTCCCTCCGTATCGCCGGTGGTCAGGTGCACGGCGGCGTCGTGACCGCAGGAGGTGAAGGGTGCTCGCGTACGCCCAGGCACTGGGTGCCGGAATCGGCCTCGGGATCATGTACGCGCTGATCAGGGTGCCCTCCCCGGCGCCCCCCACGGTCGCCCTGACCGGACTGGCCGGCATGTTGATCGGCTTCGGCATTCTCGAAGCGGTCGCATGAGCCGCGCCGTCATCCGTTACGCGCGCTCCCTCGGTGCCGGCATCCTCGCCGGATTCCTGTGCCGGCTCATGGGCGTGCCCACCCCGGCCCCGCCGTGGATCGCGCTGGTCGGACTGTTCGGCATCGTCATCGGCGAATCCGGAGGACGTCTGCTTCTCACCCGGCTGCGCCGCCGCCCCGCCGCTTCGTCCGGTGCCCCCGCTCCGGACGGCGGCGGGTCCGCACGCCACGTCAACGACTGAAAGAAGGGCGTTGCCATGCTGCCCGTGACCTACTACCCGGTCGCCACCCAGGATCTGTTCCGGCACAACAGTGAACGGATCAAGGGCAAGCCGTACGCCAAGTATTTCAACGGCGACCTGTGGCTCCACGACGACGTGATGCCCGCCATCCAGCGTGCCATGCCCTCCGACGCGGCCCTCACCAGCTCGCCCGAGGACCTCAACACCCTGCTGGACACCGGCTACCACAAGGTCGAGACCGGCTTCTGCGTCACCGACGACGGCCACCCGTACGTCACCAGCCTCACCCGCTTCCCCGGCTGCACACCGGAGATGTTCACCTGGTGGTTCTGGTGGCATTCCGTCGAGCCCGAGCGCTACTCGCTGTGGTACCCCTACAACCACCAGCAGGCCATCCCCCGTGACCAGGACGTCCTCACCCGGCCCGGTGTCGCTGACGTCGATCGCTACATCGGCAACACCCACGACATCATCGAGTACATCGGCCCCATGCGCTCGGAGCTGACCATCCAGTTCCGCCACCCCGCCGAACTGGGCTTCGACGCCGACCGCTTCGCCCGGTCCGGGATCAGCGCCCACGCGTGCGGCAGGCTCAGCATCAACAACGGCGTCATGCTCCACCTCGTCCGTACCACGGCCGACGGTTTCGAACTGCGCAGCCGCTACATCTTCGACCGCGGCAAGACCTACAGCACCGACGAGGAACGTGCCGAGGCGCTCGGTTTCGCCTACGAGATGCTCTTGCACGACCAGACCGAATTCACCCACCTGTCCACCTTCCTGGCGTCCATCCACCAGGAATTCGGCCACCAGGGATGAGCCGCCCGGGGGTCCGCCGGACGAAGAAGCGGCGCCTTCCCCACCCGTCGGCCGCGACGCCGGGGCGCGGTCGCGCGGGGCATCCTCCGGGGAATGGCCGAAACGCACCTCTTGCCGAGGTGTTCGAACAGGCGGACGATCATGTCCGTAATCCGAAAACCGACCCGATCGACCAGGAAAAAGGCCGGTGGCATATGACGTCCCCGCCGAAACCTTGATCAACATTTCCCAAACAAAGGGAATTCTCAAGACCGCGCATTTGGACATTCAGCTCCGCTTGCTTGACCCGTCACTTTCGCCGTCGATAAGTTCACTCTCGATCGAACAGAGGTCAGGAAAGAGCGGGCCTTTCGGCCGAGGGGTGGTTGTCGTGTCCACGGATGCCGCAGACATACATTTCGACCAGGCGCTCACCGCTTACGAAACGGTGGCCGCCGACTACGATTCACTCGCCGTGGACCCCCTCTTCGCCCGGTGGGTCTCCTTCTACCAGGAACTCATCGAGAAATACGGACCGGGCGGCCGGAAACTGCTCGACGTCGGATGCGGCACCGGAAACAGCTCGGTCGCCTTCCGGGACCTCGGATACGACGTGACCGGCTCCGACCTCTCCCCCTCGATGATCGAACTCGCCCGCTCCAAGCCGGCCGCCGCCGGAATCACCTTCGAGGTCGGCGACCTCCGGGACATGCCCGACCTCGGCCCGTTCGACATCGCCACCTGCATGGGTGAGCCGCTGAGCTATCTCACCGACGACACACAGCTTTCGCAGGCTTTCCGCGGCGTGGCCCGGCAATTGGCCGACGGCGGGATATTCGTTTTCGACATGAATACGCTGGGCAGTTATCAGCGTGCCTACGCGGTGACCCGCGTCGTCGACCTGGACGACCATTTCGACGTCTGGCAGGGCGGGCCCGCACCGGTGGAGCCCGACGCCATCATCGACGTCACCCACACCTATTTCCGGCGCGGCGGGGAGAACTGGCGCCGTGTCACCTCCCGGCACGTCTACCGCCACCACTCCGACGCCACGGTGCGGCGGCTGCTGGCCGAAGCGGGACTGCGTCTGGTCGCGGCGCACGGCCTCACGGCCGGCGAACTGACCGACTCCGGCGACGAGATCCGCGGCCGGAAGATCCTCTATGTCGTGAGCCGCTAGCGCCGCGCGGCTCCGCCCCTGGTCCGGCCGGCCACTCCGGTCGTCCTCGGACGCCCGGGCACGGGAACCCCCGGGCCGGCCGTTTTCGGAAACCCACGGAAAACAAGGAGGTGGATCATGCGCAAGATGATCGTGAACGTGAAGCCGGTTGTCACCGAGGAGAAGTACGTCGTGGTTCACGCCGCGTGACGTCGACTGCGGCCGGACCCCCGCCCGGGGCCCGGCCGCAGTCCAGGCATGAGGAGCAGCATGTCCATCCGCAGGGCCCGCAGCATCGTGTGCTACTGGCACGAGAACGCGTTCGTCGTGGAGAACTTCCGGACCCGCACCACCGTTTCCCTGGACCCCATGGCGGCCGAGCTGCTGAACGAACTGGGCGAATGGACCGACGCGGATAAGGTCTCCTCCCACTTCCCGGACTTCGACCCGGAATCCGTACGGCAGTCCCTCGCGGCACTGGAGGAATCCGGGCTCGTCGTACGCCGAGGGGAACCCGGAGCGGAAAAGGACGAGGCGATCGGGACCGCCTGGCCCGAATGGAACATCTGCGCCCGCTACGCCCACGCGATGACCAAGAACGCCCCGTACACCGAGGACACCCCGGAACTGCGCCGGGAACTCGCGGAGCGAGGAGAAAAACCGGCGCTCTTCAAGACGTATCCCGGAGCCGACACCGTTCTGCTGCCCCGCGCCCCCCGGCGGACCGGGAAATCCTTCGAGGACGTGCTCTACGGCCGCCGTACCCACCGCGCCTTTTCCGACGAGGAGGTGCCGCTGGACGACCTCGCGGCCCTGCTCTCCTCCGTCTTCGGCCCCGCCGCGTTCATCGACGCGGACGCCTACGGCGGACTCATGCAGCGCACCAGCGCCTCGGCCGGTTCACGGCAGGAGATCGAGGCGTATGTCCTCGTGCACCGCGTCGCCCATCTGGCACCCGGCATTTACCACTACAACGTGCTCACCCACGGCCTGGAATTCCTCGGCGACCGCCCGCCCTGGCACGAGGTGGCACAGCTCAGCGTCAACCAGCGGGGCATCGAGGACGCCGCCTTCGTCGTCGTCCTCACCTCGCTGGTCGAGCGGATGCGCTCCAAGTACAAGACGGCGCGCACCTACCGGATCATGCTGATGGACGCCGGACACCTCGCCCAGACGTTCGCCATGGTGGCCACCTCGCTGGGGCTGGGCCCCTTCCAGACCGCGGCGTTCGCCGACACCGACGTCGAGGACCTCCTGGGCGTCGACGGGGTCGAGGAGACGGCGCTGTACCTCCTCGGCGCCGGGATGCCGGCCGACCCCGGGAGGCACGGGACCGACGGCCTGAAGCGGCCCGCGGGCCTGGAGGCGTTCCGCGCGACCCGGATCGGCCCCTGAGACGGCGCGGCACCGGTGCCGCGTCCGGCCGGCCCGTGCTCCACGGGCCGGCCGGACGCGGCGGACGGGCTCAGCGCACCGTCCAGATCCACCCCAAAGGAGTCAGGCCCAGCGCCCGGGCCACGGACCGGGACGCGTGATTGGCCGTGGTGGTGCTGTAGAACAGCACCTCCTTGTTGCGGCGCTCCCGCCGCGCCCACGCCGCGACCACGGGGGCGGCGATACGCCGGCCCCGGAAATCGGCACGCGTCCAGATGCCCGCCTCGGCCGCGACGTCGCTCTGCGCCGGGGTGTGGCCGATCGACACGGGCTCGTCACCGTCCAGCGCCATCGACCACTCGCCGATCACGCCCTTGGTCAGCTCGTCCCACTCACCGGGCTCCCAGTTGTCCGGACGCTTCAGACGCCGTGCGGCCTGCTTGCCCTCCTCGTCCGACACGATCACGGGCAGCGGCGACGGGGCCGGTTCGGGCAGCGGGTCGGGGAAGACGAAGCTCGGCCCGCCCTCGACGGACGCGGCCGAGCCCCCGAGGGCCTCCGCCAGCCGGACCAGCGCCCGCGGCGGCCTCTCTCCCGCGTACGCCTCGTCACGGTCGTCGTCGGGAAGGGGGTCGGTGACCCCGGCGCCCAGGGCGAGCAGCCTCGCCCCCGGCGACCAGGACCACACCGCGCGCACCTTCTCGTCCCTCACCGTCCCCGGGGCATCGCCCCTCCCAGGGGTAAGTCCATGGATCGTGTCCACCTCTAGCCGCAACAGCCGGCCTTCGTCCAAGTGCATGCGGCCAGGCTAACGCCGCCCATCGCCCTGGCCCGCGCAACCGCGCGCCCGGCGATCGATGCGCGCCACCGGGCCACCACCCGTTCGTGGCAGGCCCGTTGCCCACTCGGAGCGCCGTCAGCTCCGCCCGTGCCAGGAGTCCCACAGCGCCGCGTACGCCCCACCGGCCGCCACCAGCGCGTCATGCGTCCCCGTCTCGGTGATCCGCCCGTTCTCCATGACGGCCACCCGGTCGGCGTCGTGCGCGGTGTGCAGACGGTGCGCGATGGCGATGACCGTGCGCCCCCGGAGCACGGCGGCCAGCGCCCGCTCCGTGTGCCGCGCGGTCGCCGGGTCCAGCAGCGCGGTCGCCTCGTCGAGGATCAGGGTGTGCGGATCGGCCAGCACCACGCGGGCCAGCGCCAGTTGCTGCGCCGTCGCCGCGTCCAGCGTGCGGCCGCCCGCGCCGACCTCGGTGTCGAGCCCGTCCGGCAGCTCGGCGTCACGGTCGATGCCGACGGCCGCGAGCGCCGCGTACAACTCCTCGTCGCCGGCCCCCGGCGCCGCGATCACCAGATTGTCGCGGACCGTGCCGATGAAGACATGACGCTCCTGGGTGACGAGAACGACCTCCTTGCGCAGCCGCTCGGTGTCCAGCCGGGCGACCGGAGCCCCGCCGACCGTGACCCGTCCGGCGCGCGGGCCGTCGATACCCGCCAGCAGCCTGCCGAGCGTCGTCTTGCCGGAGCCCGAGGGACCCACGAGGGCCAGCCGTTCACCGGGACGCACCGTGAGATCCACCTCGTGCAGGACGTCGGGCCCGTTGTCGTACGCGTAGCAGACCCCCGCGACATCGATGCCGTGCCCCCGGGGAGCGGGCGCCGCGCCCTCCCCGCCGGGCCGTGGCTCCTCCGCGGCCCGGGCGACGCCCTCGACGCGGGCGAACGACGCCCCGCTGCTCTGCATCTGGTCGATCCGCAGCAGGATCGCCTCCAACGGGTCGGACAGCTGCCGCAGATACTGCGCGCAGGCCACCACCGTGCCCAGGCTCACCGCGTCCCGGCCGTGCAGCAGACCACCCGCGAGCAGCACTACCACCACCGGGACGATGTAGGAGACGTCCATCACGGGGAAGAGCACACTGCGCAGGAACAACGTGCGCACGCGGGCGCGGCGGCTGGTGGCGATCGCCTCGTCGCACGCGGCGGCCCGGTCGTCCTGGAGACCGAGGGCCTCGACGGTGCGCGCGCCCGTCGCGGTGGTGGTCAGCACCTCGGAGAGGGCGGAGTTGGCCCGGCCCTCGGCGAGGTAGGCGCTGTGGGCCCGGCGCAGGTACCACCGGGCCGCGCACCAGATCCCGGTCAGACCGAGCACCCCGCACACCCCCAGGACGGGGGAGAGGACGAAGACCATGACGAGAGTGAACACCGCCCGCACCACATTGATCAGCACATCGGGCCCGGCGTCGCGCAGCATGCCGGCCACCGCCGCGATGTCTCCGGTGCCGCGCGCGCTCAGATCACCTGCCCCCGCGCGTTCGACGACGCGGGCGGGCAGGGCCAGCACCCGCCGCACATAGGTCTCCCGGACCCGGGCCATGGTCCGCTCGCCGAACCGGTAGCCGACGAGCCGCGCCCAGCGGGCCAGCAGGAACTGCGCCAGGGCGAAGACGAGGAGGGCGGCGGCGAGACGGTCGACGGCGGTGACCGGGGCCCCGGCCCGGACCCCGTCGATGATCTTCCCGAGGAGCCAGGGGCCGACGAGTCCGGCGGCGGCGGCCGCCGCGTTCAGGGTGATCACCGCGGTGAAGGCCCGGGCGTCACGGCGGATCAGCCGCGCGGCGGCCCGCCGGACGCGGGCCGGCCCCGCCACCGGAAGCAGCGGCCCGTCGGCGGGCCGGGGGACCGAGGTCATCGGACGGCCCCCCGTACCGGCGCGGCGTGCCGCACGGGCGGCCCGGCCTCGTCGTCCTCCGCGCCCCGGGAGACCAGGGCACGGTACGCGGCCGAGGACGCGAGCAGGTCCCGGTGGGTGCCGGTGGCGACGACCTTCCCGCCGACGAGATGGTGAACGGTGTCGGCCTGGGCCAGCATCAGCGGCGACGTGCTGGTCACCAGCGTCGTCCGCCCCTTGCGGGCGTCCCGCAGCCGGACCGCGACGGCCGCCTCGGTATGGGCGTCGACCGCCGAGGTCGGCTCGACGGCCAGCAGCACCTCGGGGTCGGCGGCCAGCGCCCGCGCCAGCCGGACGCGCTGCCGCTGGCCCCCGGAGAGGTTCCGCCCGTGGGCCTCGACCGCCGAGTCGAGTCCGTGCGGCAGCCCCTGGACGATGTCCTGCGCCATCGCCGCACACAGGGCACGGTCGACGGCGGCGTCGTCCGCGCCGCCGCGCCCGCGCACCACCTCGCGCAGGGTGCCCGCGAACAGATCGGCCTCGTTGTCGGCGACCAGGATTCGCTCCCGTACCCGCTCCAGCGGCACCCGGGCCAGTGGTACACCGCCCCAGGTCACCGACGACGCGGCGAAACGCCCCAGCCGGTCCACGACGGCCGCCGACTCGGGCGGGCGGGTCCCGGCCAGCACGGTCAGCTCACCGGGCGCCACCACCACCCCCGAGTCCGGGTCGTGGAGGACGGACGGCTGCTCCGGGGCGGCCAGGGCGTCCGGGTCCCCGTCCGCGGTGACCCCCAGCGGGGCCGGCCGCAGCGACAGGAAGCGGATCACCCGGCGCCCCGCGACCAGGCCACGGGTGATGTCATGACCGCTCTTGATCAGGAAGGAGACCGGGACCACGAGAACGGCGACATAGCCGTAGACCGCGACCAACTCACCCACACTGATGACACCTTGGGCCACCATACGGGCGGCGAGCCAGGTGACGACGGCGAGAAAGACGGTGGGCAGACCGACGCCGAGCGCCTCGATCCAGCTGCTGACGGCGCCGACACGGTACCCCTCCTCCCGCAGCTCCTGCGAGCGCCGCCGGTAGCGCGCGAGGTACAGGTCCTTGCCGCCGAGGCCGCCGAGCACGTTCAGCCCGCCGACCAGGTCGACGAGGCGGGCAGCGAGCAGGCTCTGCCGCTCCCGGTACACGGAGTCCGCCTTCTGCAGACGCCCCAGCAGCGGCCCCAGCGCGACGGCCAGCACCACCGTTCCCACCAGCACCACGGCGGCGAGGGAGACGGAGACGTCCAGGAGCAGGACGGCCGCCACGGCGTAGGCGGAGATCGCGCCGACGCCGGGCCCCAGGATGGTCAGCGCGTTGCCGATCGCGACGACATCGGCCATACCGATCGTCACGACCTCCCCGGCGGTCACCTGCCGGGACAGCGCCGCGCCGAGCCGGGCCGCCTGCGCCTCCACCAGGCGCGCCGTACGGAACGCGGCGTCCATACGGATATGGGTCATCCTGCGGTGCAGCCCGATCGACCACCACGCGTTGAGGCAGCCCACGCACAGCAGCAGCGCCGACCACCCGGCCAGCACCGGCCAGTCCTTCGGCGCGACGCCCTCGTCGATCGCCCGGGAGAGCACATAGGGCGGGATCATCTGGCCGGTCATCCACAGAACGCCCAGCAGCGAGCCCGCCGCGGCCCGCAGGGGCCGCGTCCTGACGAGCCACCACAGGTACCTGCCGGTGCCGCGCAGATCCGGACCGGCCGGACGCGCGGGAGAATCCGTCATGCTCGCACCTCGGGATCGGCGGGGCCGCACGGGAACTCCCGGCCCCGGAAGAAGGATTCGGCTGGTGCCCGGCGGGGAGCGGCTACGCGCCCTCCTCCTCGCGCTGCTCCAGCTCCGCCGCCACCCGCTCCCACAGCGCCGCGCAGGTACGGGCCATGCTGGCGACGACCGCCGAACGGTGGGCCGGCACCCCGGCCGCGTAACGGACCTCCTCCTCGCGGAGTATCCGCGCGTCGAGCCAGCGCAGCAGAAGCCGGCCGCTCTCGCTGTACCGGAGCGTCGGATCGGTCCGCAGGGACGCCATCAACGAGGCGCAGTCCACGACCTCGATGCCCATCTGGCGTTCCGCCAGGGACAGCAGTTCCTTGCGGGAGGCCCGGCCGCCCGGCAGCGGGCTCTCGCCCCTGCTGCGGCGCTCCCGTACGTCCCGCGCGGTGCCGAGCGAGATCCCGGCGGACCTGGCTATCTCGCGCAGGGACGCCTCCGGCTTCTCGTCCAGGATGGCACTGGCCCGCATCCGGCCCTCGGTACTGTTCAGCGGCCGCACCCGGCCGTCCCGGCCCACCCGCGCGACGGCTGACGTATCGTCACCAAGGTGTTTCTGCCGGAGTTTCGCCACCGTCTTCGACGAGAGGCCGACCTTCGCGCCGATGGCACTGTCGGACCACTCGGGGTACGCTGTCACGACCTTGGCGGCCGCTTCCTTGCGGTCCGCGAGCGTCAGGGGCAGACCGTGCCGGACATTGGCCTCGACCGCCAGAAGGAACGCGGCGCGTTCGGAGCCGTCGAAGTACTCGACCGCGATTTCTCCCCGGTTGTTCAGACGGGCGGCATGCAGCCGGTGCATGCCGTCGATCACCTTCCTGGTGGGCCGGTGCACCAGGATCGGCGGAAGCTCGTCACCGATTTCCGCAAGAAGTTCCACGTGGGCCCGCGTCACGCCGTCGGCACGAAGGGAGGTCCTCGGCACCAGGGAATTCACGGGGACCAGCACCACGTTCTTCCCGTCGGCCGCCGAAGAGTCCGTACCGCCTGTCAGGAGCGGCGAGAACGAGGGCCCCGGACATAAGCCGTTCTCCACCGGTGTGTGGGGAGCCAATTCATCTTCCTTTCGGCGAACCGACTGCCACGAATTCACTGGTCCCGTTCCCGGGACAGCGCCGTCGAGGAAAAGTCACCCTAGCTTTCCGGAACGCGAATACCGAAAGATCGATACCCGCCATCCACGGAACGACACGCGGAGTTCCCACCCGCCGTCATCCGGTGATGATTTTTCGCCATCTCAGCCGGACGGTGCGGTGTGCCGGAATCCCGGCGCCCGCCGGCAAAAAGATGGCAAGGACGCGCCGGTGCGTGAAGGAGCGGCCACCTCGTGGCCGGACGGAACCTTCCCGCGGAAGGCGCTCACCGCAGCGCGGGTAAGGGGGGAAGGACGCCGCGGCGCGAATCCCTCAGCCGCGAACATCGGAGAGAACGCCGTTGGGTCTGGACGGCCTTGAGCTGATGAGCATCTTCGTGATCCCTCACCCTTGGACGGTCCCCGTGAAGATGTCAATGAAGGCTAGGGATACCTGAGCGGGCCAGTCAAGGCATCATCCGCTGGCATGTGCGGGGTGTCCCGCGTCGTGTGAAGAGGCGGGCGGGCCATTGACGGAATGGAGGTAATGGCTTGAGCCGGAGACTTTCCGGAGGCGGACGGCCGCTTTATCGGCGGAACTCGCGGCCCGGATTCGTCCGGCCGTACGACGGGACGCGCGTTCCGGCCGCCGGGCCGCACCGGAAGTCCCGCGACGGGCACCGGGCGGACCTGCGGATTCGGCTTTCGGCGGCCGGTTCGGCGAACGCCCGCGCGAGCGGGTTCGGCCACGACCGTCCGCCGGTGGTGAGGCACGGGTGGTGGGGGAGAAGGAACGGTTTCCCCGGGCGACGGCGGAACGGGCGGACGGTGGCGCGATCCCCGCGAACGCGGTACGCGGGCAGGCCGTGCGCGGGGGCACCGGCGGTCACCACGCCTTCGGGCGGTCCCCCAGACGGCGGGCGCTCACCACATCGCTGCCGTCGTCCACCACCACTTCCACCGGCCGCGCCCCACCCGGTGACGGCACCCGGTCGGCGAGACCGTAGGCCCCCACATTGGGGATCGCCCACACATCGCCGACCCGGGGGCCGGCGGCGGCGCCCGCACCGCCGGACACATCGAGGGGG
>NZ_JCANQV010000008.1:0-50175 GCF_059553635.1 Candidatus Streptomyces philanthi | reverse complement strand
AGAGCCGGCGGGGGTGGCGCGTCCGGGTGGCGGCGGCGCCCGCCAGGGGGGCGGCGAGGACATGCGGCGCCGTCCACACGGTGAGCAGGAACGCGCCCTGCGCCACGCTGCCGGTGCGCTCCAGGGCCAGCAGCGCCATGGCCACCCCCATGCCCTCCTCCGCCGCGCGGGCGCAGAACGCCGTGGCCAGATAGCGCCCGAGTCCCGTGATGCGTGCCGCCATGGCGCTCCTTCCCCCGAGAGGTAACGTCTTGTTCTGGGAAAACGTTACATGGGGTCGCGGGCGGAGCCCTGGGCGGTCTGCGGCAGGATGGGGCCCGGACCAGGCACACAGGAGGCACGGTGGACGCGGCGGCGACGGGCGGGTTCCGGCCCGCCGAGCGGCTGATCGATGTCGCGAACGCGGTCCGCGCGCGACCGGACCTGCCCCGGGACGCGCTGGCGGAGCTGCTGGAGCGGCACGGCGAACACCCCCGCGACCTCACCGGGGACGCGTTCACCGAGAAGGACGCTGCCGCACTGCGGGACGCCGCAGTACGGATCGGCGCCGTACTCGCCGAGACCGACACCGACCGCGCCGCCCACGCGCTCAACGCGCTGCTCGCCGCCCACGCGGCACCCCCGCGCCTCTCCCGCCACGACGGCCACCCCTGGCATCTGCACATCGACCGCGACGACGCGGAATGGGGCGACTGGTTCCTCGCGGCAGGGGCGCTGGCCCTCGCGCAGATCCTCACCGCGTACGGGCGTGTCACCTGGGGCGCCTGCGCCGCGCCCGGCTGCTCGCGCTTCTACCTGGGCACGGGACCGGGCAGTGCCCGCCGCTACTGCTCGTCCGCCTGCGCCACACGCGCCCGCGTCGCCGCGCACCGCCGGCGCAAGCGGGAGGCGTGAGGCGGCCGGACGTGGGAAAAGAGGGAGCCCGCACCACCGGACCGTGCCGGGTGCGGGCTCCTGTGGCGCGTCAGCCGCCCATCAGGGCGGCGAACGCGTCCGGGTCGGCGTCGAAGCCGCGTACCGCCTGCTGGAGGCGCCACTCGCCGGAACCGTCCCGGACGAAGGCGGCGACGGTGGCGGCGGTCGCCCCGGGGACGCCGGAGAAGTCCTCCGTCACCAGGTCGGTGTAGCCCTCCCGGATGCGGATCTCCGTGTTCGGGACGTCACCGAAGACCTTGCGGCCGCCGCTCTGCTGGATGGCGACGCCGATCACGACCCGTGTGTAGCGCTCCGAGAGGCGGTCCAGTTCCAGCGTCATCACCTCGTCCGAACCGAAGCCCTGGCCCGTGCGGCTGTCCCGGTTGAGGACGATGGTGCCGTCGGGGGAGCGGCTGTCGAAGTGCACCAGATAACTGGGATCGGAGGACGGTGTGCCCGCCTCGTAGGTCGCGGCGACGAGGTCGAGGTCGTTGTCCGGCTCGCCGGCCGGGCTCGGGTCCCATTTGAGCGTGACCTGGGCCTTGTCGATCCCCTTGCTGAGACTGCTCACCGGGGCTCCCCTTCCCTCGTGTGCGCCGTGCCGGGCGGCGGGACAACCGGGGAGCCGGGCCGGACCGTTGGGCCTCGGAGGTGCTCAACTCCCCGGGAAAGCACGTCGCTTGCCATGGTGCCACGTCAGGGGCCCGCCGTGCCGGGGTGAACCGTACTTCGGCTGCCCTCCGTTGGAGGGGCTCGGCGGTGCGTCCGGGGCGCCGATCCGGTGCCTCGCGGGCGGTGATTCCGGCCAAGCGGCGCCGTACGATGGCGCGGTGCTGGTCAAGTGGATTCGCCTTACCGTCGTGGACCGTCGAGGGTTCGAGCGGGGGCAGCGGAAATGGGCGGGGCTGCTGGGTGAACCGGGGTTCCAGGGGCAGGGCGGCGGATGGAGCCGGGCGCGGCCGGACGTCGTGCACCTCGTCGCCTTCTGGGAGAGCCGCGCGTTCTACGACTCCTTCATGGCGCGCTCCCACGACCGGCTGGCCGCCTCCCAGGCGGGGACGTTCAAGGACCTCCAGGTGCGCCTCTTCGAGCACGCACTCGATGTGAAGGTGGGCTTCCGGCCGACGTTCGGCGAGGCGGACGTGCTGCGCCTCGCGCACTGCCGGGTACGCGAGGACCGGGTGGACCACTTCACGCTGATGCAGGAGAAGATCTGGAACCCGGCGATGGCGGGCTCGCCGGGCATGGTGCGGGGGATGCTGGGCCGGGCACCGGGGGAGGAGTTCCTCGTGGTGTCGATGTGGCAGTCCGCGGCCGAGCGGGGAAAGTACCGCCCGGAAGGCGTCGAACGCCTCGCCCTGCGCGCCCAGATGGCCGCGGACGTCCAGACCGTCGAGGGGGACGTGGTGCGGATGGAAGAGTCGTGGACGGTGTGACGACCGGCTGAGCGCGGGGCGCCGGGTGTGCTGCCCCGGCGCCCCGCGGCCTCCCGTCCGCCACGCGTCATCGGCGGGCGGTCCGTGCCTCCCCGGCCTCGGGGCGGGGCGCGGTGAACACCCCGGCACGCGCGGCCGCCAGGGCCGCCGCCGCGGCCTGCTCGGCCAGCGCGGTGCCGATCGGCTCCCGGGTGACGAACAGCCGGAGGAACAGCGGCGCGGACACCGCGCGGACCAGCGCGCCGGCGTCGACCGAGGCCCCCGGGGGGACGGGGAGTTCACCGCGGTCCACGGCGCGCCGGACCAGGACCTCGCAGCGCGCGAAGCGTTCCGCGTAGTAGGCGCGCAGGGCGTCGGCGGCCCGCTCCGAGTGGAAGGCGGCGGCGACGATCGCGGAGCCGGAAGCGGCCGCCCGCGGATCCGTGAAGGAGTCGGTGACCTCCCGCGCGAGCGCCCGGAGGTCGCCCTCCAGGGAGCCGGTGTCCGGCGGCTGCCAGGTGTCCTCCCCGGCCAGGTCCAGGGCGTCGGCCAGCAGGCCCTCCACATCGCCCCAGCGGCGGTAGAGCGTCGTCTTGTGCACGCCGGAGTGCTCGGCGACGTACTCGACGGTCAGGCCCGGATAGCCCTGCTCGGTCAGGCCGGCCAGGACGGCGTCGCGGACGGCGGCGCGGGTCCGCGCGGTCCGCCCGCCGGGGCGCCGGGTGCCCGGCGGGGCCTGGCGGGCGGCGGAGCCCGCGCTGTTCCTCGCGCCGTCGGCGCCGGAATCCTGTCCCTCAGCCAATTGCAACTCCTGTTGTGTTAGATCGGGTGGCTGTGCCATCATCATCGTACGCCAGTAATGCGACTGCGGTTGCGTTTGGCGTGCCGTGTGCGCACGCGTACGGCACGAGCCCGAGGAGGAGCGCATGCCCACCCAGATCTCCCTGCGCGACGTCACCAAGACCTACGGTGACCGGCCGCTCCTCGACGGCGTCTCCCTCTCGATACGCCCCGGCGACACCGTCGGCGTCGTCGGCGAGAACGGCGCGGGAAAATCCACACTGCTGCGCCTCATCGCGGGCGAGGAACAGCCGGACGAGGGCACGGTGCTCGTCACCGCCGACGGCGGCATCGGCCGCCTCGCCCAGACCCCAAAGCTCCCCGCCCACCACACCGTCCAGGACGCCGTCGACGCCGCGCTCGCCGACATCAGAACGATGGAACACCGGCTGCGCGCCATGGAACGCCGCCTGGACAGCGCCCCGCCCGAGGACCTGACCGCGTACGGCGACCTGCTCACCCGCTTCGAACTGCGCGGCGGCTACGAGGCCGACGCCCGCGTCGACAAGGCGCTGCACGGCCTTGGACTGGCCGGCACCGGCCGCGACCGGCGGCTCGGCACCCTCTCCGGAGGGGAGCGGGCCCGCCTCGGCCTCGCCTGCCTGATCGCCGCCTCCCCGGAGATCCTGCTGCTCGACGAGCCGACCAACCACCTCGACGCGCCCGCCCTCGACTGGCTGGAGGACGCCCTGCTCGCCCACCGCGGCACCGTCGTCGCCGTCTCCCACGACCGCCTCTTCCTTCAGCGGACCGCCACCTCACTCGTCGAGGTCGACGCCGAACGCCACCGCCTCGTCCGCTACGGGGGCGGCTACGGCACCTTCACCGCGGCCAAGGCCGCCGCCCGCCGCCGCTGGGAGCAGGAGTACGACCGGTGGTGCGAGGAGACCGAACGGCTCACCGCCGCCACCGGGACAACCGCCCGCGCCGTCGCCCGGGGCGGCGCCATGAAGGACCACAACAAAATGGCCTACGACCGCGACCGGGGCCGCGTCCAGGCGTCCGTCTCCAGCCGGGTCCGCAACGCCCGGGAACGCCTGCGCAGACTCCGCGAGGAACCGGTCCCGAAACCACCCGAACCCCTCCGCTTCCGTGCCGCCCCGGGGCCCGGCGACACCGACGGCACCCTCGTCGCCCTGGAAGGGGTCCGGGTCGGCGACCGCCTCACCGTCGACGCGTTCTCCGTCGCGGCGGGCGACCGCCTGCTCGTCCGCGGCGCCAACGGCGCGGGCAAGAGCACCCTCCTGCGGATCATGGCGGGCCTGACCGTCCCCGACCGCGGCACGGTACGGCGCCGCGGACGCATCGGCCACCTCGCCCAGGACACCCCCGCCACCCGCCCCGCCGAACCCCTGCTCACCGCCTTCGCCAGGGGACTGCCCGGCGACCCCGACGAGCCGGCCGCCCTGCTGCTGTCCTTCGGCCTCTTCCGGGACCGCGACCTCGGCGTACCCGTGGGAGCCCTCTCGGCCGGCCAGCGCCGCCGCCTCGCCCTGGCCCGCCTGCTGGCCCGGCCCGCCGACCTCCTGCTGCTCGACGAACCCACCAACCACCTCGCCCCCGACCTCGTCGACGACCTGGAGTCCGCCCTGGCCGGCTGGCCCGGCGCCCTGGTCGTGGTCACCCACGACCGCCTCCTGGACCGCCGCTTCGACGGCACCCGCTACATACTCCGCGACGGCCGGCCCGTCCCCGACGGCACCTGACGGCCGCAGAGGCACACCGGTCCCGCGCCCACCGGCCGGGCCCCAGGGGCCCGGGTGGCCTCCCCGGACACAGGACCTAGGGTGGCCTCATGGCACGCCCACGGCGCATCGTCCTCGTCCGCCACGGAGAGTCGGTGGGCAATGTCGACGACACCGTCTACGAACGCGAGCCCGACCACGCGCTCAGCCTCACCGAGAACGGCTGGCGGCAGGCGCGGCAGGCCGGAGCCTCCCTGCGCGCCATGTTCGCCGACGAACGCGTCTCGGCCTACGTCTCCCCGTACCGCCGCACCCACCAGACCTTCCGCGCCCTCGGCCTGGACCCCCGCCTGCTCCGCGTCCGGGAGGAACCGCGACTGCGCGAACAGGACTGGGGCAACTGGCAGGACCGCGACGACGTCCGCCGCCAGAAGGCGTACCGCGACGCCTACGGCCACTTCTTCTACCGCTTCGCCCAGGGCGAGTCCGGCGCCGACGTCTACGACCGCGTCGGCGCCTTCCTGGAGAGCCTGTGGCGCAGCTTCGAGGCCCCCGACCACCCGCCGAACGTCCTCCTCGTCACCCACGGCCTCACCATGCGGCTGTTCTGCATGCGCTGGTTCCACTGGACGGTGGCCGAATTCGAATGCCTCTCCAACCCCGGCAACGCCGAGTGGCGCACCCTCGTCCTCGGCCCCGACGGCCGCTACACCCTCGACCGCCCCTTCGACCGCTGGTGCGAGCCGGAACCGTACGGCGGCACCGGTTAGAGTGGCAGTCCGATGAACGCAGACCACCGTGACGCCGACCGCCGGGAGCGGGCACTGGCGAGCCTGCGGGGACTGTCCGTGGGAGACGCCCTCGGCGCCCAGTTCTTCGCCCCCGCGCACTACCCGGCCCTCCAGCGCCGTACCCCGCCCCCCGGGCCCTGGCGCTGGACCGACGACACCGAGATGGCCTGCTCCGTCCTGGCCGTCCTCGTCCGCCACGGCCGCGTCGACCAGGACGCCCTCGCCCGTTCCTTCGCCGACCACCACGACACCCGCCGCGACTACGGCCCGGCCGTCGCAGGCGTGCTCCGCGGCATCCGCGAGGGCGGCGACTGGCGCGAAACCGCCGCCCGCCTCTTCAACGGACAGGGCTCCTGGGGCAACGGCGCCGCCATGCGCATCGCCCCCCTCGGCGCCTGGTACGCCGACGACCCCGAGCAGGCCACCCACCAGGCGGAGATCTCCGCCTACGTCACCCACCAGCACCGTGAGGCCGTCGTCGGCGCCATGGCCGTCGCCGCCGCGGCCGCCCTCGCCGCCGCCGACCGCACCCCCGGCCCCGAGCAGTTGCTCGACGGCGTACTGGAACTGATCCCCCGCAGCGCCGTCCAGGCCGGACTGCGCCGCGCCCGGGACATGCTCGACTACGGCGACACCGGCACCGTCGCCGCCGTCCTCGGCTGCGGACGGCGCACCAGCGCCCACGACACCGTGCCCTTCGCCCTGTGGGCCGCCGCCCGCCACCTCGGCGACTACGAGCAGGCGTTCTGGACCACCGCACGGGCCGGTGGCGACGTGGACACCACCTGCGCCATCGTCGGCGGCATCGTCGCCGCCCGCGGCACCGCCCTGCCGCCCGCCTGGCTCGACGCGGCCGAACCCCTCCCGGCCTGGGCCCGCACCCCCACGGACTGACCCGCACCCACCCAAACAGGAAGCACCGACCGGCGACTTCACCCCGGGCCCGGCCCCGTCCGGCAGACCGGGAACCACCCGCACACCCGCCGCCGCGCCCTCCCACGCGCCCCGCGGGCCGCAGGCGACCCCGCGTCCCGGACCGATCCGCGAAGCGTCCGGATCCGATGCGGACGCACGGCCCGAAGAGGCGTACGCTGGCTGGCGCCATGCCGTACGAGCCTCCCACTCACACCGTCGAGCGATCACTGCGCGCGACCACCGGCGCCAGGACCGTCGCAGGTGTCGACGAGGTCGGGCGCGGAGCCTGGGCGGGCCCCGTGAGCGTCTGCGCGGCCGTCACCGGCCTGCGCCGCCCGCCCGCCGGACTCACCGACTCCAAGCTGCTCACCCCCAAGCGCCGCAACGAACTCGCCGAGATCCTCAGCACCTGGGTCACCGCCTACGCCCTCGGTCACGCCTCTCCCGAGGAGATCGACGCCCTGGGCATGACGGCGGCGCTGCGCCTCGCCGCCGTCCGCGCGCTGGAGGCACTGCCGGTCCGCCCGGACGCCGTCATCCTCGACGGCAAGCACGACTACCTGGGCGAACCGTGGCGGGTCCGTACCGTCGTCAAGGGCGACCAGTCCTGCATCGCGGTGGCCGCCGCCTCGGTGATCGCCAAGGTGCGGCGTGATGCGATGATGGCCGAACTGGGCACGGCACACGCCGGTTTCGACTTCGCGGGCAACGCGGGCTATCCCTCACCGGCGCACCGCAGCGCCCTGGAGGAGTTCGGTCCCACCCCGCACCACCGGGTGTCGTGGTCCTACATGGACGCACTTCCCCGGTGGCGGCACCTGAAGAAGGTGCGTGTCACCCCCGAAGCAGCCGCTCTGGAGGCCGGTGGCCAACTCGGCTTCGACTTCTGAGCGGTACGGACATAATCCGGTACCCACCGGCATGTCCCGCACCTACGTTTGATAGACATCCGTTTATGCCTCTCATCCCCGAGGAGCCTCAGATTCACGAGAGTGTCCCGGGTCCCCGCGCAACCCCGGCCGCCGGCCGCACCGCGCCGACCCCCCGTCCTGTCCCTGGTCCCCGCCCCGCACCGTCGCGCGGCCCCCGTCCGGGCAAACCCGGACCCGCCGCCTCACGCGGCCCCGTCCCCGGTCCGCCGGCCCAGCGCACCGGTCCCCGGCGGACCGCCGCCACCGAAGCGCCCTCCGGGGCGCAGCTCCAGCTCATCCCGGCACCGGCCGACGGCGCCGTCGACGCCGCCGACGAGGCCGTCGACCTGCTGCTGGACTCCGGTCGCGCACCCGGCGAGATCCTGGTGCTGACCACCGGCGAAACCCACCCGTGGGCGACCCATGAACTGTCCTTCGGCGAGGCGTCCTACTGGGCGCAGCACGACGCCGCGGACGACGTGTTCTACGCGGACGCCACCGCCGAACGCGCCACCGGGCGGCCCGTCGTGGTCGTCGCCATGAACGGCGGCACCGACGACGCCACCGCGCGGGCCCTGCCCTCCGCGATGGCCCGCGCCGGATCACTGCTGGTCGTCTGCGGCGACCCGCAGCGGATCAACGCCGTCCTCGGCGCCCACGCCTGACGCACAGCGCCCCGCGACAGCCCGCCGGCCACCGCGCCGGACGGGCTCGCTCGCGTACCCGGGCACCCCCGCCGGCGACCCTCCGCACGCCGCGGGTCACACGCGGTGAGGTGGCCGATTGTCAGTGCCGTCCGGTTGCATGGGGGCATGGACAACCTGGAGCTCCGCACCGAAGCCGACACCGTCCTCGCCGAACTCGTCGGCGACCCCGGGGGAACGGCCCGGCTGCGGGAGGACCAGTGGCAGGCCGTGGACGCCCTGGTACGGGAACGCCGCCGCGCCCTGGTCGTCCAGCGCACCGGCTGGGGCAAGTCGGCGGTGTACTTCGTCGCCACCGCCCTGCTGCGCCGCCGCGGCTCCGGCCCCACCGTGATCGTCTCCCCGCTGCTGGCACTGATGCGCAACCAGGTCGAGTCCGCGGCCCGCGCCGGCATCCGGGCACGCACCATCAACTCCGCCAACCCGGAGGAGTGGGACACCATCCACGCCGAGGTCGAACGCGGCGAGACCGACGTCCTCCTCGTCAGCCCCGAACGCCTCAACTCCGTGGACTTCCGCGAACGGATGCTGCCCCGCCTCGCGGCCACCACCGGCCTGCTCGTCGTCGACGAGGCACACTGCATCTCCGACTGGGGCCACGACTTCCGCCCCGACTACCGCCGGCTGCGGGCGATGCTCGCCGGCCTCGCCCCCGGCGTCCCCGTACTGGCGACCACCGCCACCGCCAACGCGCGGGTCACCGCCGACGTCGCCGAGCAACTGGGCACCGGCACCGGCGAGGCCCTGGTGCTGCGCGGCCCGCTGGAGCGGGAGAGCCTGCGACTGGGCGTCGTCCGGCTGCCCGACGCCGCCCACCGGCTGGCCTGGCTCGCCGAGCACCTGGACACCCTGCCGGGCTCCGGGATCATTTACACCCTCACGGTGGCCGCCGCCGAGGAAACCACCGCCCACCTGCGGCAACACGGATTCCCCGTGGCCTCCTACACGGGACGCACGGAGAACGCCGACCGGTTGAAGGCCGAGGAGGACCTCCTCGGCAACAAGGTCAAGGCCCTCGTCGCGACCTCCGCACTCGGCATGGGCTTCGACAAACCCGACCTCGGCTTCGTGCTCCACCTCGGCTCGCCGTCCTCACCGATCGCCTACTACCAGCAGGTCGGCCGCGCGGGCCGCGGCGTCGCCCACGCCGATGTGCTGCTGCTGCCCGGCAAGGAGGACGAAGCCATCTGGCGCTACTTCGCCGACACCGCCTTCCCGCCCGAGACCCAGGTCCGCCAGACCCTCGCGGCCCTCGCCGACGCGGGGCGGCCGCTCTCCGTCCCCGCCCTGGAGGCTGTGGTCGACCTGCGGCGCAGCCGGCTGGAGACCCTGCTCAAGGTCCTCGACGTCGACGGCGCCGTCCGGCGTGTCAAGGGCGGCTGGACGGCCACGGGAGCCGAGTGGGCCTACGACACCGAACGCTACGCCCGGGTGGCGCGGCAGCGGGCCGCCGAACAGCAGGCCATGCGCGACTACGTGAGCACGTCCCGCTGCCGGATGGAGTTCCTGCGCCGGCAGCTGGACGACGAGGGGGCGGCGCCGTGCGGCCGCTGCGACAACTGCGCCGGCGCCTGGGCCGACCCCGCCGTCTCCGCGGAGACCCTGACAGCGGCCACGAAGGAACTCGACCGCCCCGGGGTGGAGATCGAACCGCGCCGCATGTGGCCGACGGGCATGCCCGCCCTCGGCATCGACCTCAAGGGCCGCATCCCCGCCCAGGAACAGTGCTCCACCGGACGCGCCCTGGGCCGGCTCTCCGACATCGGCTGGGGCAACCGCCTGCGCCCGCTGCTCGCCGAGAACGCCCCCGACACACCGGTCCCCGACGACGTCCTGCGGGCCGCGGTGGACGTCCTCGCCGACTGGGCCCGCTCCCCGGGCGGCTGGGCGCCGGGCGTCCCCGACGCCTCGCCCCGGCCCGTGGGAGTCGTCGCCGTCCCCTCCCTCACCCGCCCGCACCTGGTCACCTCCCTCGCCCGGGGCATCGCGGACATCGGCCGCCTCCCGTTCCTCGGCACCCTGGCGCACACCGCGCCGGACGGCGCGCACACCGCACACCGCAGCAACTCCGCCCAACGCCTGCGCGCCCTCGCGGGCGCCTTCACCGTCCCCGAGGACCTGGCCGCCGCCCTGACCCGCGCTCCCGGCCCCGTCCTCCTCGTCGACGACTACACCGACTCCGGCTGGACCCTCGCCGTCGCCGCCCGCCTGCTCCGCCGCGCCGGCGGCGAACGCGTCCTCCCGCTGGTCCTCGCCGCGGCGGGCTGAGCCCCCGCCGCCCACCCCGCGAAAGGCGGGCGAGCTGATCGCGCACCGGGCAGGGCCGACGGACGGAGAAGACGAGTGCTGTCGGACGGCACATGGCGCGAACCGCGGGAGCTGGGGACGCCCCGCACCTTCCGCGAACGCGGTGTGATGCTGCGGCAGGGCTCCAGCGGCACCCGTCTGCTCGCCCTCGCCGACGGCCTCGCACAAGTCGGGTGCCGCGGGGCCGGAGGGGCTGTGACCTGGCTGGCGTTCCGGGGGCCGGGTGGTTTCGGCATCCCGCGCCGTCCGCCGCAATCACCCGTCCGCCACGAGGCCACCTGGCGGGTCACCAACCCGGTGGACGCGGCGAGGGGCCGGGGCACCGAGGAACGGGCCCGGGACCTCGTCGTCGGCCACATCCGCGAGCACGCCGTACTGCCGGGCGCCGCCGACCCGCCGCGGAAACCCCCGCCGCACTTCACGACGACCGAGGCCGCACCGCCCGGCGGGACACGGGTGATCGCCGGGGCGGGCCTCGCGTACTGGTTCCTGGACCCGCAGGCCGCGCTCCGGCCCGCCCCTCTCGGGGAACCGGTCCTTCCGGCAGGCTTCGGCGATGCCTACCGGGAGGCGTACCGCTTCTCCCGTGAGCCCGTCGCGGGCGGCCCCGTCGGCCTCGCGGCCCTGTGGCTGCTGCACCAGCCGGAACAGGCGAGGGACGTACTCGACGGGACGGTGGCCCACCGCGACCTCCTGGCCGACCGCGACACCCGCGGCCCCGCCTGTTCCGCGCCCTGACGGCGACCAGCCGCATCGCCCGCGCCAAGAACCACTGCGTGCACGGCGCGGTCCTCCTGATGCTCCCGGCGGCCACCGCCCTGAGCGCGGCGCTGCTCTCCGGTGCATGAGACATGACAGGGCGGGCACGACGCTCGCCCCGCCACGCCCGTTCAGGAACGGACCACGGCTGATCGGGAACGAGCACTTCCGATGCCGTCCCGGACGCGCTCCGTGTGCCGGGACGGCCCGTCGGCTGAAATACACTGGTGGGGTGACCGAGAACCTGCCGCCGTGCCCCCAGTGCTCCAGCGCGTACACCTACGAGATGGGTGCGCTCCTGGTCTGCCCCGAGTGCGGCCACGAGTGGTCGCGTGCGGCCGCCGAGCCCGCGGCCGCCACCGGCGAAAAGGTGGTCAAGGACTCGGTCGGCAACGTCCTCGCGGACGGCGACTCGGTGACCGTGGTCAAGACCCTCAAGGTCAAGGGCCACCCGACCGGGATCAAGGCCGGCACCAAGGTCCGCAACATCCGCCTCGTCGACGGCACGGACGGCCACGACATCGACTGCAAGATCGACGGCTTCGGCCCCATGCAGCTCAAGTCCAGCGTGGTCAAGAAGGCTTGACATGAGGGCGCACCGGACGGGGTGCGCGACCGCCCGGTAGGAGCGTTCCTCGGCCGGCGCCGCGATGCCACGGGCCTCTTCCCCCGCCCGGCCCGACTGCCCCCGGCCTACGCCCTCCCGTCCATGTGGCCGTTGCGGTAGGCCCAGGCGGCGAGTTCGACCCGGTTGCGGACCCGGAGTTTCAGCTGGGCACCGGCGAGATGCTTCTTGACCGTCCCGAGGGAGATGTACAGCCGCTCGGCGATCTCCGCGTTGGTGAGGCCGTCGGCGGCGGCCCGTACCGTCTCCCACTCCCGGTCGGACAGCGGATGCGCGCCCGTGCCCGACCGCGCCGGACGGCCGCCCCGCGCGGTGAAGTGACGCAGGAGACGGACGGTGACCTGTGGGGACACCATCGCCTCGCCCCGGGCGGCAGCCCGCACCGCCTCTATCAACATGGCCGGGCCGGCGTCCTTGAGCAGGAACCCGACCGCGCCACCGTGCAGGGCCTCGTGCACGTACTCGTCGAGGTCGAACGTCGTCACGACGATGACGCGCAGCGGATCGGCGACGTCCGGGCCGGCCAGGCGGCGGGTCACGTCGAGGCCGGTGATGCCGGGCATCCGGACGTCCAGCAGACAGACGTCGGGACGGTGGTGCTCGGCGAGCCGGAGCGCCTCGATACCGTCCCCGGCCTCGGCGACGACCTCGATGTCCGGTTCGGCGTCGAGGATGTAGCGGAAACCGGTACGGACCATCCGCTGGTCGTCGGCGAGCAGCACGCGAAGGGTCACCGGCCCGCCCCCTCCTCCCCGTTCCCCGGGCACGGCAGGTCGGCGGTGACACGCCAGCCGGTACCGGAACTGTCCGGTCCGGCACGGAAGGCGCCGCCGAGGAGCTTGGCCCGCTCCGCCATGCCGATCAGCCCGTAGCCGTCCCCGGCGCGGGCCGGGGCGCGGCCGTCGTCCCGGACCTCCAGACGGAGCCGGCCACCGCCGTCCCGGACCCGGACGGTGACCCGGGTGGCACCACGGGCATGACGGTCGGCGTTGGTCACGGCCTCCTGGGCGATCCGGACGATCGCGGCGGCGGTCTCGGCCGGCACGTGGTCCAGGCCGGCCTCGACACGTACCGCGACCTCGGGACGGTGACCGTCACCCGGCCGGGCGAGGGCGGCGAGCCGGAGGGCGGGCGAGCCCCCTTCCTGCCCCGGGGCGCCCTCACGCAGCGCGCCGACGAGCCGGCGCATGGCCGCCAGCGCGTCCGCCCCGGCACGCTCGATGTCCGCCAGCGCGCCGCGCACCAACTCGGGGTCGCGGGCCGCGATGTGCTGGAGCGCCTGCGCCTGCACCACGATGCCGGTCACCTCATGGGCGACGACATCGTGCAGATCCCGCGCCAGGGCGTTGCGCTCCTCACGCACCGTCCGCTCGATGAGCCAGGCTCGGCGCTCGGCCCGCCAGCGCAGCAGCAGCCCCGGACCGAGCAGCACCAGCATCAGCAGCACGTTGTCCCCGTCGAACGGCTGCCCGGTGCGCGCGGCGGCGGCCAGCAGCGCGGCGAACGCCACCACCGCCGTACCCGCGATCACCAAGGGCCGGCAGCGGAAGGCCACCAGCGACAACAGCAGGGCGAGGGCGACCGCCTCGGCGAAGCCGGTCGGCCGGTGCTCCACCGGCAGCAACCGATACCCGGCGGAGACGGCGCACGACACCAGCAGCGCCCCGACCGCCGTCACGGCAACCCCCGACGGACGCGGCGGCGCCGGACGCAGCGCCCACAGCGTCAGCGCGGCCATCCCCGCACCGGAGACAAGGAACAGGGCGTCGCCGCCCGCCCCCGGACGCATGCCCCACCAGCGGTCGACATCGGCGAGCAGGGCCGGCAGCAGCGCCCCGGCGGCGAGGACGAGCGGCGCCGGAAACGCGGAACTGACGGTGGTACCCGCACGGGCCCGCGGGGGCGCGACGGCGGCTGATCGGTTGTGCATGCCGCCACCGTACGCGGACCCGGCGGCGCTCCACGGTGGCCGATCGGCTACTTCGGAACGGGCCGGAAAGCCGCCGCGCCACCGGGCTGGCCTGGGCGAACGTGAAGCGAACCCGCCAGCGGCCGAATCCGAGGCCGCCCGCACCCACCGGAGGAGCCCCGTGCCCGAGACCGCCCCGCCACCCGAGGCCCACCCCGGCCGCCGGCGCCGCGCCGTCCGCTGGACGGTCGCCGCAGCCGTCCTCGCCACGCTCGCCGCCTTCGCCACCGGACCGCGTAGCGCGCCCGTCACCTCCCACCGCAGCGGCGACGCCGCGCTGGCCGAGCGGGTCGCACGCCTGCTGCCCGACGGACAGGGCGCGGGCGGCTCGGTGGGCATCTCCGTCGCGGTGGCCGACCACGGCAGGATCACCCGCGCCGCACTGGGAACCACCGACGGGTCCAGCCCCGTCACCCCGGACACCGTCTTCGAGACCGGCTCGGCACAGAAGGTGCTCACCGCGAGCCTGCTCGGCAGCCTCCTGGACGACGGACGCATCGCACTCACCGACACCCTCGGCAAACTCTGGCCCGAGTACACCTTCGCCGACACCGCCGTCGCCGGCATCACCGTCGAACAACTCGCCACACACACCGCGGGACTACCCTCCTTCCCTCCCGACGGCACCGAATTCCCCCTGGCCATGGCTGGCTACATCCTCGGCGGCAACGGCTACTCCGTCCTCGGCGACCCGGTACGCACCCTCAGTCGCCTGACCGGTGCCGGACCCGGGCCCGGCACCGGGTTCTCGTACTCCAACCTCGGCTACGCCGTCCTCGGCGAGACCCTCGCCAAGGCGGACGGACGCGACTACCCCACCGCCCTGCGCGCCCGGGTCCTCGCCCCGCTCGGCATGGACCACACCACCGTCCGCACCACCCCCGGCACCCCGGACCACGCCGCCCCGCCGTTCCATACCGCCGGCACCCCCGTCGTCCCGTGGACCAACCCGCGGTGGGCGGCGGTCGGCACCGGCACCTGGACCACCAGCGCCGACCTCGCCGCCTTCGCCGCCGCCAACGCCGCCCCGCACCCGCCCGCCGCACTCGCCCGGACCCACACCCCGCGCGCCAGCGTCACCGACTACGCCGACCGCGACGGGCACATCGGCCTCGGCTGGCAACTGTGGAACGCGGGCGGCACGAAAATCGGCTGGCACAACGGGCTCACCAACGGCTCACGCGCCTTCGTCGCCCATACCGCCGATCAGCGCGCGGTGGTCGTCCTCACCAACTCCACCCGCACCCCGGCCGAGAAGATCGGCTTCGGGCTCCTCGGGATCAACGCCCCCGAGTTCGACGAGCCGCAGGCCCCGCACCCGGTCCTCCTCGCCACCACCGTCCTGCTCTCCGCCGGCGCGCCCGCACTCGCACTGCTCGGCGTGGTCCGCCCGCGCCGGGCCCGGTTCTCCCGCCCCCTGGACCGCCTCAAGGCCCTCTCCCTGCCCCTGACCGCCGCCACCTGCTGGCTGCTCGCCCTACGGGTCGGCGAATGGGGACACCTTCCCGCCACCCTCTCCGCCCTCGGCGCCGGCCTCCTCGCCGCCACCATCGCCGAATCCGCCCGCCGCTGGCCCACCCTCCCGACAGCCCGCGGCCGACACCCTTGGCTCCGCGCCGCCACCTTCACGCTGCCCGTGCTGCCACTGGCCACGCTGCTCTGCACCGCGGTGGTGATCACGGGGCAACTGCCTTGACCAGGGCGGGCTTGACCGGGTCGGTATCCGTTCGTGAGCGTGGGGCCGCCGCGGTTCGGAAGGGGGCCGGGCGAGACATCTGATGCACTCGGCGGCCTCCACGCGGGCGTTCGCCGACATGACCCGCAACGTGACACCGCGCGCCATACGTACTCCGGGGCGGGCCTGCGGCTCTCCTTCGCCGCCGATGGACGGTTGTGCGGTGTGCTGATCGACGCATGGCGTGGCCTGCGGGTTTTCACCGGCGGCGTCGCACTGGTCGGCAGGGTTCCCTTCGGGCTGGAACGGTGACTCTTCCGGCGGGCTGAGAGCAGGGAGCCCTGGCCCGGTCGGCATCCGCAAGACCACGACGGCTGTCCGGTCCCACGTCCAGGGTGAGGAACGGTCGCCTGATCGACGGGGGAGCCCCTGGCCGTATGTGAGTGCGAGCAGCGGCGGCAGTGGACCCTCACGGGGCGCCGCTCTGTACGTGTGGCAGCGCCGTCGCGGCTGCGGACGGCTCCTTAACCGCGCGCTGTACGACCGCTGCGCGGCGCTGCTCCGCGACCACGCTCCCCATCGCCCACCGTTGTTTTCCGGCAGTCGTGCCTCTGGGCTTCCCGCCGAGCCGATCCAGGGCGATACCGGCTTCGCATGCAGAACTTCGTTGCTCATGCCTCCATGCAACCCGACGCCACTGACATCGCGCGGAGGACCGCCTCAGCCTGTGGATAACCGAGTCACCGAAGTTATCCACAGGGGTCGCGGAACAGCGCTCCCACGCGGGATCTTCGACCCATGAATCACAGCGAACCGCGAAACCGCCCTGACACAACTGCTTCTGACGCCCCGTCGAAAAACTCGGCCCACACCCCTCAGGCCCCGCCTTCCACCTCCTCTCCTCTGCCTCCCGCCACCGCAAAGATCCCGCGCCCGTCCGTTCCCCTTCACCACCGGGTCGTCCGTCCGCGCACCGCCCCCGACACGTTCATTCCCTGCGACCCCACAGACCTCTCGGTGACTCGCCCCACCCCACCGCCGCCCGCGAACACCGCTGCTCCGGGCGGCCCCCCGAAGCCCGCCGACTCCCCAGCGGCGGACCCCGCTGTCCCCGGTCTGCCCGCACAAACGCAGGTCACCCTGCGCGGAGCGGCCGAACTCGCCGACGCGCTCCCGTATCTGATGGGTTTCTACCCGGACGACAGCATCGTCCTGGTCGCGCTGCACGGCCCCCGCGGACGCTTCGGCGCACGTGCCCGGCTCGGCATCCCCGCGGACGCCACCCAATGGCCCCACGTCGCCGACGAACTGGCCGCATGCCTAGTCGCGGCCGCCGCATCGCGCGGCGAGCGGCCCGCCGGCGTGATCATCTTCCTCTGCCAGGATCCCGCACCCGGAGAGAACGGCCGGGACGTGATGGAACGCCTCCGGCCCCTCGCCCAACGACTGCGCACCGCTTGCGGCGCTCTGGACGTGCCCGCCCTCGAAGCCCTGTGCCTCGCCAACGGCCGGTACTGGTCCTACTGCTGCCCCGACTTCCGCTGCTGCCCCACCGACGGCACACCCCTGGCCCTGCCCGGCACCTCCGTCATGGCCGCGGCCGCCGCCTACAGCGGATTGCAGGTACGCGGCTCGCTCAAGGAAATGGAGGCCAGGCTCGCCCCGCGCACCGGGCCCCGCGCCGCGGAGCAGGAGAAGGAACTGGACGACACAGCCGCCGTCCTCCTTCCCCGGATGCTCCACCGCGACCACGCAGCCACGGTCCGCGAAAAGACTCTCCAACAGGCCACGGCCATGATCCGCCGCTTCCGACTGGACACCCCCACGGGCAGCAACCGCGCTCGCGACGCTTGTGACGACGCACTGATCACCGATGTCGAGGCCGCCGAACTGATCATCGGACTCCAGGACCGCGTCACCCGCGACCAGGCGGCGGAATGGATGGAAGGCCCGGACGCCATGGCCGCCCTCCGGCTCTGGCGCGCTCTCGCCCGCCGCTGCGCCGGCAGCTACGTCGAACACGCGACGGCACCCCTGGCCCTCGCCGGATGGGTGTCCTGGTCCACCGAGGACACCCCCTCGGCCCGCGTCGCCCTCTGCCGCGCCCTGGCCCTCGACCCCGAATACCTCTTCGCCCAACTGCTCCACAAGGGCATCAACGACGGACTCGACCCCGAGCCGCTGCGCCGCTGCCTGCGCGGCGAGCGCGAGGAACGGACGCGACCCACCGCGGACCACCCCGCCCCCACCGCGAGTACGTCCGGGAACAAGCGCCGGCGCCCCGGCCGCTCGCGAGGCCCACGCAGCACGACCCGCCCCGCCAACCGCCCGCCCAGCCCCCGGACCACCGGCCGCTCCGGACGGGACGACGACCGGACCAGGCGGTGACCCCACCGCTCCACCGTGGCCGGCGCACCCCCTGCGCCGGCCACCCCCACCACCCGCCCAGCCCGTACCGCACCTGGGCACGGACCCGCCGGAGCCTGCGGCACTCATTCGGTGCTGCACTCTCTTACCGGGCGGTGCGGTGGCCGTGGCGCGGGCGAGGAATCCTGGGGCCCCGTCGAGGGGCGTGTCCATGCCTCGGTCTTTCAGCGTCTACGGACGAACGGCCAAGGGGCAGAAGCCCATGGGGGCGGACCCGAGAGTGGGTGTACGCCGGTCTGCGGCCAGTCGGCACGTTCGGTCCCGCGGTGGTCTGCCGGGCGCTGTCCTGGCCATGGCACAGGCTCCGAAGCCCGAGACCGCATCAGGGGACGTGCCCTTGGCTCGGCTTCTCACCATCGGCAGCCGGATGCTAGGAGGCGACCCACGGCGCCGAGTGAGCCGTCCCGTTCCCGATAAGCCACAAAGCAATGGGAGCCGGCGAGCCCTCAGAAGTTTCTGCGGACCGCGTTGCCCCGACGCCAGGCAGACCCCCGGGAAACCCGGATCGAGACCCTGACGCTGCACCACTCACCCGAGCGGCCCCGACCTTGGCCCTGCAACCCACCAGCCGGACAGGACCAGATCCGCCATCACCGGCGGCGCCACCGCAGACGTACCCCAGAGGGAAGCCTGCGGCCGCACCACCCTGCAACTTTCTGGAGCTCCCGCTTCACACCTGACACAGACATCTTTCGTACCTTCACCGGCGGAGACAGGGCCGCCGACGCCTCGGACGGTCGTCCGGGCTGCCAACTGGTTCACCCGACACCAGATTTCGCTCAAACGGATGATTCCGCGACTCGCAGAGCCCCCGCACACTCGCCTGGCCCCGACCGCGCGCCCCCCGTCACGGAACACCGAGAGACGCTCCGCCCCGCGTCGTGCATCAACTCCTGGCGTGACGCGCTCATCTCCGCACAGCGCCGCACCTGAGGTACGGGAAGGGAAGGGAGCCGGAGGGCAACGGGGCAGTAGGACCCGAGTCCGCTTGAGACCTGTTTATCGTCAGGCGGACGACTATGATCGCGCCATGCCTCCCTACGACCCGTCGGCCTTCCCGCCCTTTGCCGTATCCGTCGACCTGGTCGTGCTCACCGTGCGTCGGCATGCCCTCTGCGCGCTGACGGTGCGCCGTGGCGAGCCGCCCTTCCAGGGACGGTGGGCCCTTCCCGGCGGTTTCGTACGGGCCGACGAGGACCTCGAGGCCGCTGCCGCCCGGGAGCTGGGGGAGGAGACCGGCCTGCACGCCCACGCCCCGGTCGACACGGCACCGGCGTACGGCGCGCACCTCGAACAGCTCGCCACGTACGGTGACCCCGAGCGCGACCCCCGGATGCGGGTCGTCAGCGTCGCCCACCTGGTGCTCGCCCCCGACCTGCCCGCTCCGAAAGCGGGCGGCGACGCGCACAGCGCGCAGTGGGCCCCGGTGGAAACACTCCTCGGCCAGGACGCCGGGCACGGCCGGGAGGACGGACCGTCTACGCCACTCGCCTTCGACCATGCGCGGATCCTCGGCGACGGTGTGGAACGCGCCCGCTCGAAGATCGAATACTCCTCCCTCGCCACGGCCTTCTGCCCGCAGGAGTTCACGGTCGGCGAACTGCGCCGGGTCTACGAAGCCGTATGGGGCGTCGCCCTCGACCCCCGCAATTTCCACCGCAAGGTGACCGGGACACCCGGCTTCCTGGTGCCCACCGGCGGAACGACGACCCGTCAGGGAGGGCG
Source organism: Candidatus Streptomyces philanthi (assembly GCF_059553635.1). Classification (NCBI taxonomy): domain Bacteria; kingdom Bacillati; phylum Actinomycetota; class Actinomycetes; order Kitasatosporales; family Streptomycetaceae; genus Streptomyces; species Candidatus Streptomyces philanthi. The sequence goes on along the minus strand of NZ_JCANQV010000008.1, from coordinate 30,512 downwards.
CCCCGCACAACTGTTCCGCGCGGGAGGCGCGACGCTCCTCAACCCGCCGATGCTGCGCCCGGAAGTCTGAGAAGCGAACCCGACTGGCACCGCGGCCGCCCCGCGTCGCACCGACGTGCGGCCCCACACCGTGGCGTCCGGGGCACACAAGGGCGCCACGACATAATAATTGCGGGTAAATAAGACATACGGGGCTACCTTGGTCGGGTGAGTCCTCGCGTACCGCCCACCACCGTCGACCGGTCTCACGTGCCGCGAGGGGCGCGATGATCCAGGCCGTCGGACTGACCAGCGAACCCCGCGGCGAACAGCCCCCCGCCGTCGACGACCTCACCTTCGAAGCACGGCCGGGCCGGATCACCGTCCTGCTCGGTGCCCCCGCCTCCGGAAAGACCACGGCCCTCCGGCTGATGCTGGAACTCGAACGAGGCCGCGGCGTCGCCCTCTTCCGCGGTCGCCCCCTCCACCGCGTCCCGACCCCCGCACGCGAACTCGGCGTGCTCCTCGGCGACGTTCCCGGCCACCCCTCCCGCACCGCCCGCCGGCATCTGCGCATGCTCAGCGCCGCGGCCGGAGTGTCGGCGGACCGTGCCGACGACGTACTCGACCTGGTCGGCCTGAGCGGACTCGCCGACCAGCCTCTGGGTGGCTTCTCCCGCGGTATGGACCGTAGGCTTGGACTCGCCGTAGCCCTGTTGGGTGACCCGCACGCCCTTGTCCTTGACGAACCCGCGGAGGGGCTCGCCCCGCGCGAGACCGCATGGCTGCACGGCCTGCTGCGCGGATACGCCGCACAAGGTGGTTCCGTCCTCGTCGCCTCACGCGACCCCGGAGAAGCCGCACAGATCGCCGACCGCGTGGTCAGCATCGACGCAGGTCGACTTATCGATGATCAGGAGGCCCCGGACTTCGCCCGCACCCGGCTGCGTCCTCGGGTCGTGGTCCGCTCCCCGGACGCCGACCGCCTCGCCACCCTCCTCGTCGACGAGTCACAGGGCGCCCACCACGTCGCGGACCCCACCTCCGGCCGGGCCATCGAAGTCATTCGCGAGGGCGGCAACCGCATCGTCGTCTACGGCAGCAGCTGCGCCGCCGTGGGGGAGACCGCCTACCGGCACCGCGTCCTGGTGCACCAGCTCACCGACGAAACCAGTGACTCCGTTCCGTCCCCGCCACTCCACCGCGCTGACGGCCGCCCCGGACATCACGAGCCCGCCTCCGATACGCCACTGAGCGCGACCGCCGCCTCCACACCCCCCACCCATGGCGCCCTCACGCGCGCCTATGACACCGCGGTGGCGGACACCGGTGCCCCGAACGTCACCCTGACGATGCCGCCTGCCGCGCCCCCCGCCCCGGTACCCCACCAGGGGCCCCCATCACCGACCGCACTACCCCCCGAGCCCTTCGAGCACTTTACGATCCCCCGGCTGCCGGCCCCCGGACCGGCCTGGCCGCTGCGGTACGAACTCCGCCGCACCGCCAGTGACCGCGCCGCACCGGCCGTCGCGATCATCTCCGTCCTCGCCTCGCTCGTCCTCGCCGTTCTTCTCGTCCACCAGGGTGGCACCCCCGCCTCCCAGGCCCTCACGGGCTGGGTGCGCTACCTCCCGCTCCCCCCGGCGGCCCTCGGCGCGGGGCTCGTCGGGGCGCTCGCGTTCGGTCAGGAGTTCCGTCACCCGGCGCTCGCGCCGGAGCGCGGCAGCGTTCCGCGCCGCCTTGGGCTGCTTTTCGCCAAACTCCTGGTCAGTGGCTTCATCGCGCTGGCCGTCGGCATCACGGTGCTCGCCGTTGATGGTGCGGCGGTCCGCCTGCTCTACGGCCCCGAGGCCGTCACCGGCATCCCTGACGATCTTGCTCCCGTCGTCGGCTGGGGCGCCCTGCTCGTCGGCTGCGCCTGGGTCGGCGTCCTGGCCGCCGGCGTCTTCCGGTCCACTGTGATGGGACTGGTGACCGTCCTCGCCGTACCGGTGATGGCCGTACCGGTCGTGGAACGTGTGGCGACGGAGCCGGCGGCCCACTCACCGGCGCGGCTGCCGACCCCGCTGCGGACGTCAGAACTGGTCCAGTGGCCTTCCGGAATCGATCAGATGATGACCATCATGGTGCGGCTGGTGACCCAACCTGTCGGTATTGCTCTGACGCTGTCCCTGACCGTTCTGGTCTGCGCGTACGTCCTCATGTTGGTCCGCAGCAGGGTGCGCTGACGGCGTTCCGTACGGCCTTTACTGCCCACTTCGTGCGTCCGCGGTCGGCAACTCGCCCTTGAACGCACATTTCTTTCCGATAAAGCGTCAATTGTGGAGTGATGGGCGATCACCCTTTCGTGTGCTTTTCACCAAAGACCTCAAGGGCGTTCCAAGTGCCGCCGACAAAGGATGCGTGAGTACCCTTGCGCACACCATGATGACCGCGGCTCGCCCCGCCGACACCGGCCACCCCGGCTCGGGCGAGCTCGACCGCTACCCCTACGGCCACGCCGCCAACGCCGCCCCTGCCACCGGCGCGGAGCGCGCCGAGCGTCCCGCGCCGGTCTGGGACGGCTCCGAAGCAGACCTGGCCCGGGCGGGCCGCCGTGCGGCCGGCAGCCGCGGCCGTGGCCTGCACGGCCAACTCGTCCAGCAGCTGGGTCAGATGATCGTCTCCGGCGACCTCGGGGCCGACCGCCCCCTCGTCCCCGAGGAGATCGGCCAGCGCTTCGAGGTGTCCCGCACCGTCGTCCGCGAATCACTGCGCGTACTGGAGGCCAAGGGCCTCGTCAGCGCGCGCCCCAACGTGGGCACCCGGGTACGCCCGGTCAGCGACTGGAACCTCCTCGACCCCGACATCATCGAATGGCGCGCCTACGGCCCGCAGCGCGACGACCAGCGCCGCGAGCTGTGCGAGCTGCGCTGGACCATCGAACCGCTCGCCGCGCGCCTCGCCGCCGGCACCCCCCGCGAGGACAACATCCAGCAGCGCCTCACCGACATGGTCGAGGTCATGGGCCACTCCGCCGCCCAGGGCGACACCCTGACCTTCGCCCGCGCCGACGCCGAGTTCCACGCCCTCCTGCTGGGCCTCGCCGGCAACCGGATGCTGGAGCATCTCGCCGGAATCGTCTCCTCCGCCCTGCACGTCTCCGGCGGCCCCTCGGGCGGCTGTGAGCGTCCCGTCGAGACCTCCGTCAGCCAGCACATGCGGATCGTCGACGCCGTCGCCGCCGGTGACGCCACCGCGGCCGAGGGCGCGATGCGCCAGCTCCTCGCCGCCCACGGCGAGGCCGGCGGCCAGGTGCCCGGCGCGCCCGTGGACCACGTCGTGCCCGCCCCCCGCGAGCACTGACGGGCGTACCCACGCAGGTACGGACCGTAGGCACCGGACGGCCCGCGCGCCCCGGTGGCCGGGGGTGCGCGCCCTGTGGGCCGCGTGTTCGCCGGATCCGGGGGCGCCGTCCGGATCCGGCGAGAAGGGGCGGGAAGGGGTTGCATACCGTACGACAGGGAATGTGTCGATATGGAGTGTGACTCGGGCCACGTCGATCGGGCGTAACGCTCTTCGGGAAAGCGCGATGACTTAAGAGGTGATAGCCGAGGAGGGAATACGGACGGCGTGCGTGACGCTGTTCAACTCCCCGGTTGCCCTGCGCCGTCGGTCCATCCCCACCGGCGGTCGTCGGCTCCGATCCACACTGGACGGGGTCGGAAGCCGTTTCCATCGTTCCGAGAGGTTGTTCGTGTCGGCCAGCACATCCCGTACGCTCCCGCCGGAGATCGCCGAGTCCGAGTCTGTGATGGCGCTCATCGAGCGGGGAAAGGCTGATGGGCAGATCGCCGGCGATGACGTGCGTCGGGCCTTCGAGGCTGACCAGATTCCGCCAACCCAGTGGAAGAACGTTCTGCGCAGCCTCAACCAGATCCTCGACGAGGAGGGTGTGACGCTGATGGTCAGTGCCGCAGAGGCGCCCAAGCGCACCCGCAAGAGCGTCGCAGCGAAGAGTCCGGCAAAGCGCACCGCCACCAAGACCGTCGCGGCCAAGGCCACCACGGTGAAGAAGACCACCGCCACCGCTTCCGCCTCCGCGGCGGACGGCGCCTCCGGTGAGGCGGGAACCGCGCCTGCCAAGAAGGCCGTGGCGAAGAAGACCACGGCCAAGAAGACGGCCGCCAAGAAGGCCACGGCCAGGAAGGCGACCGCCAAGAAGGCGGCGGCCAAGAAGGATGTCGACGAGCTCCTCGACGACGACACCATCGAGGAGACCACAGCGCCCGTCAAGGGCGACGCCCCCGAGGCCGCCGAAGGAACCGAGGCCGCCGGCTTCGTCCTGTCCGACGAGGACGAGGACGACGCCCCGGCGCAGCAGGTCGCCGCGGCCGGCGCCACCGCCGACCCGGTCAAGGACTACCTCAAGCAGATCGGCAAGGTCCCCCTCCTGAACGCTGAGCAGGAGGTCGAGCTCGCCAAGCGCATCGAGGCCGGCCTGTTCGCCGAGGACAAGCTCGCGAACTCCGACAAGATCGCGCCGAAGCTCAAGCGCGAACTGGAGATCATCGCCGAGGACGGCCGCCGCGCCAAGAACCACCTCCTGGAGGCCAACCTCCGACTCGTCGTCTCCCTGGCCAAGCGGTACACCGGCCGCGGCATGCTCTTCCTGGACCTGATCCAGGAGGGCAACCTCGGTCTGATCCGCGCGGTCGAGAAGTTCGACTACACCAAGGGCTACAAGTTCTCGACCTACGCGACGTGGTGGATCCGCCAGGCCATCACCCGCGCCATGGCCGACCAGGCCCGTACGATCCGTATCCCCGTCCACATGGTCGAGGTCATCAACAAGCTCGCGCGCGTCCAGCGCCAGATGCTCCAGGACCTGGGCCGCGAGCCCACCCCGGAGGAGCTGGCCAAGGAACTCGACATGACCCCCGAGAAGGTCATCGAGGTCCAGAAGTACGGCCGCGAGCCGATTTCGCTCCACACTCCGCTGGGCGAGGACGGCGACAGCGAGTTCGGTGACCTCATCGAGGACTCCGAGGCGGTCGTCCCCGCCGACGCCGTCAGCTTCACCCTGCTGCAGGAGCAGCTGCACTCGGTGCTGGACACCCTCTCCGAGCGCGAGGCCGGCGTCGTCTCCATGCGCTTCGGCCTCACCGACGGCCAGCCCAAGACGCTGGACGAGATCGGCAAGGTCTACGGCGTCACGCGTGAGCGGATCCGCCAGATCGAGTCCAAGACCATGTCGAAGCTGCGTCACCCGTCGCGCTCCCAGGTGCTGCGCGACTACCTCGACTAGCCGCTCCGTCACGGACACCTCGCGGGCCCGTTCCTCCCTGTGGAGGGCCGGGCCCGCCGCCGTCCGGGTGCGAGGCGCGCCCGTTTGGGTCACGCTGGGTACGCGATCACTGTCCCAGCGTCAGGAGTCTCCATGCGCCCCTCCCTCTGTGCCATACCGGGAGCCCTCGCCCTGGTCCTTGCCCTGCCGTCACAGGCCGTCGCCGACGGCTCGGTGATCGGCGGCCGGCCCGAGCACATCGCACAGCACCCATGGGTGGTGGCCCTGGCGTCCCGCGGTCATTTCGGGAGCGCTCGCTCCGGGCAGTTCTGCGGCGGGGTCCTGGTCGGCCGTGCCACGGTCGTCACCGCGGCGCACTGCCTGAGCGAGGAGGTTCTCGGGGTGCCGCTGCGGCAGGTGGGCGACCTGAGGATCGTCGTCGGCCGCGAGGATCTCTCCCGAAGCGGCGGCCGGGAGGTCAAACCAGCGAGCGTCTGGGTGAACCCTCGCTACAACAGCTGGACCAACGAGGGGGACATGGCCGTCCTCACCCTCCGGGAACCGGTCGAGAACCAGGCCATACCGATAGCGGGCCGCCACTCCACCGCCTACCGGCCCGGCGCGCGGGCCACCGTCTACGGATGGGGGGACACCGTGGGCGACGGACGCTACGCCGCGCGTCTGCGCTCGGCCTCCGTGAACGTGCTGCCGGACTCCGCGTGCGCCCGCGCCTACCCGGGGGGCCGCGACGGTACGTACAAGTCCGCGTCCATGCTGTGTGCGGGGGAGCCGGACGGGGGGCGCGACGCCTGCCAGGGGGACAGCGGCGGTCCGCTGGTGGTGAGGGGGCGCCTGGTGGGACTGGTGTCGTGGGGATCGGGCTGCGGGCAGCCCGGGCACCCCGGGGTCTACACGCGGGCCTCCACGCTCGTTCCGGCCGTCGCCGAACACGGCGTCGGCTGAGTCGCCCGTGGGAGCACCACCGCAGGCCACGACCTGGGTGCACGTACGAGTGCGGGCGGTCCTCCCCGGGGTGCCGGGGTAACCGCCCGTCGCGCGGCCCTGGGCCGCTACTCGCTCGTCGTGGACGCGATGTGCGTCAGCGCTCGTCGTCCGACGCGGACGCCGGGGTGGTGGTGAGCCGCTCCGTCTCGTCCTGTATTTCCGCGGCGATCTTCTTGAGTTCCGGCTCGAACTTGCGACCGTGGTGGGCACAGAAGAGCAGTTCACCGCCGGACATCAGGACGACGCGCAGGTATGCCTGGGCGCCGCAGCGGTCGCAGCGGTCGGCGGCCGTCAGCGGGCTCGCGGGGGTCAGAACAGTAGTCACGTCGCCTCTTCTCTAGCTCGACGAGCTGTCGTACCAGGGTCAACATCCAACCAGGCCGAAAACGTTCCCGCTCGTGCCTTTTTCCCCGAAAAAGTTCTCCGAGGCGGGCCGGGTGCTGCCGGTGGCGGCGAATGAGCCGTAGTGCGGTGGTGGTCTGATTCTTGTCGGTTACTACCGGGGTCGTCCTGCCGGCTGGCTTGCCGGTTGTTGTTGAGGACGTGCCCGGAGCCTAAATGGTTCATGCCTCGAAAGGAACGTGATGTTCGCGTCACGCGTACTCACCCGATCGAGCTATCGAACGCACGATCGAAATTCTACTACCATGGGCAGGCGTACGGGTGGCGTCACATCGGCTCAAGCAAGCCTCGGTACCCTCTGACGGGCGACACCGCCACAACCGAGTCCGCGGAACGCGGGCTGTCAGAAATTCAGCGAGGAGCGAACCGCGTGACCGCCGAGATGTCCGTGCCGTCCACCGCCGTGCTGACCGGGGCAGACCGGGACGGATCCAACTACACCGCGCGGCATCTGCTCGTCCTTGAGGGGCTGGAGGCCGTCCGCAAGCGCCCCGGCATGTACATCGGTTCCACGGACAGTCGCGGCCTGATGCACTGCCTCTGGGAAATCATCGACAACGCCGTCGACGAGGCGCTCGGCGGCTACTGCGACCACATCGAGGTGATCCTCCACGACGACGGCTCCGTGGAGGTCCGCGACAACGGCCGCGGTATCCCCGTCGACGTGGAACCCAAGACCGGGCTCAGCGGCGTCGAGGTCGTGATGACCAAACTCCACGCCGGCGGAAAGTTCGGCGGCGGCTCCTACGCCGCCTCCGGCGGTCTGCACGGCGTCGGCGCCTCCGTCGTCAACGCCCTCTCCGCCCGGCTCGACGTCGAGGTGGACCGCAGCAGCAGGACCCACACCATCAGTTTCCGCCGCGGCGTCCCCGGGATCTTCACCGAGCAGGGCCCCGACGCCCCGTTCGACCCTGCCAACGGCCTCCTCAAGGGCAAGCGGATCCCCAAGACCCGGACCGGCACCCGCGTGCGCTTCTGGGCGGACCGCCAGATCTTCCTCAAGGACGCCAAGCTCTCCCTGGAGACCCTGCACGCCCGCGCCCGCCAGACCGCCTTCCTCGTCCCCGGCCTCACCCTCGTCGTCCGCGACCAGCGCGGCATCGACGGCGCCACCGCCACCGAGGAGACGTTCCACTACGACGGCGGCATCAGCGAGTTCTGCGAGTTCCTCGCCCAGGACAAGGCGGTCTGCGACGTCCTCCGTCTCACCGGGCACGGCACGTTCAAGGAGACCGTCCCGGTCCTCGACGACCGCGGCCACATGACGCCCACCGAGGTCACCCGGGAACTGGGCGTCGACATCGCGCTGCGCTGGGGCACCGGCTACGACACGACGGTCAAGTCGTTCGTCAACATCATCGCCACCCCCAAGGGTGGCACCCACGTCGCGGGCTTCGAGCGCTCGGTCACCAAAACCGTCAACGAGGTACTGCGGTCGAGCAAGCTGCTGCGCGTCGCCGAGGACGACGTCGTCAAGGACGACGCCATGGAGGGTCTGACCGCCGTTGTCACCGTCCGGCTCGCCGAGCCGCAGTTCGAGGGCCAGACCAAGGAGGTGCTCGGCACCTCCGCCGCCTCCCGGATCGTCGCCCAGGTCGTCGGCCGGGAACTCAAGGCGTTCCTGACCTCCGCCAAGCGGGACGCCAAGCAGCAGGCACGCGCCGTCCTGGACAAGGTCGTCGCCGCCGCCCGTACGCGCATCGCCGCCCGCCAGCACAAGGAGGCGCAGCGCCGCAAGACGGCACTGGAGTCCTCGACGCTGCCGGCCAAGCTCGCCGACTGCCGCAGCGACGACGTCGAGCGCAGCGAACTGTTCATCGTCGAGGGCGACTCCGCGCTGGGCACCGCCAAACTCGCGCGCAACTCCGAGTTCCAGGCCCTGCTGCCCATCCGCGGCAAGATCCTCAACGTCCAGAAGTCCTCCGTCTCGGACATGCTCAAGAACGCCGAGTGCGGCGCCATCATCCAGGTGATAGGAGCCGGGTCCGGACGGACCTTCGACATCGATGCCGCCCGCTACGGCAAGGTCATCTTCCTCGCGGACGCCGACGTCGACGGCGCCCACATCCGCTGTCTGCTGCTGACCCTCTTCCAGCGCTACATGCGGCCGATGGTCGAGCAGGGCCGCGTCTTCTCCGCCGTACCGCCGCTGCACCGCGTCGAGCTGATCAACCCCAAGAGGGGCCAGGACAAGTACCTCTACACCTACTCCGACAACGAACTCCGCCAGACCCTCCTCGAACTCCAGCGCAAGAACGTCCGCTACAAGGACAGCATCCAGCGCTACAAGGGCCTGGGCGAGATGGACGCCGACCAGCTCGCCGAGACCACGATGGACCCGCGGCACCGCACCCTGCGCCGCATCAACATCAGTGACCTCGAGGCCGCGGAGAAGGCGTTCGACCTCCTCATGGGCAACGAGGTCGCCCCCCGCAAGGAGTTCATCACCAACTCCGCCTCCACGCTGGACCGCTCGCGCATCGATACCTGAGCTGCCGACGTGCGTCACGGGCGGTCTCTCCACCTCCGGGTGGAGGGGCCGCCCGTCGCGATGTCCACCCGGGGCCCACCCTGGCTCCGATCCCCTCCGGGGCGGACGTCCGTAGCGTCGGGAACGTCGTTGTTCCCCGCTCCACGGAGGCCCGGGTCATGAGTGGCCTGCTCAACATCGCGGCGGTCGTCGCCGTCGTGGCGATCGTGTTCGTCCGTCAGTTCCAGGCGCGGCGTCTCACCGGCGGCAACCGGAGATGGTGGTTGGCTCCCGCCGTGCTCGCCGTCCTCGTGCTGCGCCAACCCGGTCTGCTGGACGCTACGCACATGGCTGCTTCTGTCGTGCTGCTCGCCGCCGAACTCCTCATTGGCCTGGGCAGTGGCGCCGCCTGGGCCTGGACCACCCGGATATGGACCGAGGCCGACGGCACCGTGTGGGCCAAGGGCGGTTGGGCGGCGGCCGGCGCCTGGCTCGGCGGCATGGCGCTGCGCCTCGTCCTCGCCTTCGGGGCCGCCGGGTTGGGCGTCCATCTGGGGAGCCAGGCCATGATGCTCTCCGTCGCCGTCATGCTGCTGGGCCGTACCGGTGTCACTCTTTGGAGAGTCCGGTCACCGCGACCCGCGTACCGCGTCCCTGTCGGTGACTGAAAAGCGCCGCCGGTGACCGATAAGCAGCACCGCACACCGGAAGGACCACGTGTGCCGCAGAACCCCTGGACCAACTGGCCGCTCCGCGAATCGCTCACCCGCGAGGGCGTGAGCGAGGCTCGGTTGTGGCTCGGGCGGGTCGTACGCGTCCTCGTCTTCGCCGGACTGCTGTGGGCCACCCTCACCCAGCCCTCCCTACGCGGCTGGCGCATGACCGCCGCCCTGGGCGGCATCGCGTTCGTCGCCCTGGCCTTCCGCGCCTTCTTCCGCACGACCCTGCGGCACCTCCTGTGGCCGTCGGTGGGACTGCTGCTCGCCATGGAAGCAGTGGCCCTGGGCATCAGCATCGCCGGAGCCTTGCTGGCGGCCATCGTGTTGTGGTGCGCCTGTGCGGTCACGGCGATGGAGCGCATGCCGCTCCGCGCCGCGATACCGTGCTCCGCCCTGGCCCTCGGCGCGTACGCCTCTGTCAACACCGACACCTGGCTGACCACCGTCGCCACCACCGCGGGACTCGCCCTCGCGGGTTACGTCGTACGCCTGGACGCCGAGGCGCGCGGCAACGCCCAGCGCCTCCTGGCGCAGGAACGCGCCGCACGGAAGGCCGAGGCGGAGTCCGCCGCGCTCGCCGAACGCGGCCGCATCGCCCGCGAGATCCACGACGTCCTCGCGCACAGCCTGAGCGCACAGCTCGTACACCTGGAGGCCGCACGGCTCCTCATCCGGGGCAGCACCGACCTGGAGGCCGACCGCGCCCAGATACTGGAACGCGTGGTGGCCTCCCGTCGCATGGCGCGGGAGGGACTGGACGGCACCCGCGCGGCGTTGTCCGCGCTGCGCGGTGAGATGGTTCCCGTCGAGGACTTCCTCCGTGATCTGGCGGACGCGGAGGATGCCGGGCTGGAGATCACGGGGCAGCACCGCACCCTGACGCCGGAGGCCGGGCTCGCGATCCGCCGCGTGGCCCAGGAGGCGCTGACGAACGTACGCAAGCATGCCCCTGGTGCCACGGTGCGTGTGACGCTGGAGTACGCGGAGGGGCACGTGCGCCTCGAAGTGCGCGACCGCGGCGGACATCGCACCCCCGGCGAACTGGCCGCGAGCGGCGGTGGATACGGTCTGCGGGGCATGCGGGAGCGCGCCGAACTCCTCGGCGGAACGCTGGACTCCGGCCCTGACGAGGAGGGTTTCGTGGTGCGCCTGAAGGTGCCGGCATGACGGCACGACCGGTGACGCGCGTGGTGGTCGCCGACGACCAGACCGTCGTGCGTGAGGGCATCGTGATGCTGCTGGGACTGCTGCCCGGCATCGAGGTCGTCGGCGCGGCCCCCGATGGCCAGGAAGCGGTCCGCCTGGTGGCCGAACTTGCCCCGGACATCGTCCTGATGGACCTGCGCATGCCCCGCTGCGACGGCGTCGAGGCGACCCGGCGGATCCGCGCCGACCACCCGGGCACACAGGTGGTGGTGCTCACCACGTACGCCGACGACGACTCGCTCTTCCCGGCGCTGCGGGCCGGTGCCCGCGGCTATCTGACCAAGGACGCGGACGGCGACGAGATCGTGCGCGCCATCGACGACGTGCTCTCCGGGGAGGCCGGACTCGCGCCGGAGATCCAGCGCAGGCTGCTGGAACGTCTCACCGAGCCGGCGCCGCGCCCGTCGGAGGGACTGAACGGGCCACCGGACGGACTGACCGCAAGAGAGGTCGAGGTACTCCGACTCGTAGCCGCCGGGCAGGCCAACCCGGAAATCGCACGCACGCTGCATGTATCCACCGCGACGGTGAAGACACACATCAACAACCTCTTCGCCAAGGCCGGATTGCGCGACCGCGCACAAGCGATCCACTACGCCTATCGTCACGGAATCGCTCAACCACCAGGGAATTCAGTCACCTGATGGGGTGAAGGATTCGCAACGAAGCGTCCCGGATCTTCCTTTCTGTCCATCCTTGTTGCACACGGTCAGCAGGCTCGTGCAACAAGGAGAGTTCGGTGGACAAGCAGCACGGCCGTACGGCCGCAGAGCCAGAGCCCGTACGCCTCGACGATCCCTGGTCCGACACCTTCGCCCACGGATGGGGCTCGTGGGGTGACATCACCAACGACGCGGGCACGACGAAACACACACAGTCCGAACCACAAGTGCCACAACCACGCACCGCGGCGCACGACGAGGTGTACCTCACGGTGCAGCGCAGCGTCGCCTTCCAGGAAGTACGCCGTCGCTACCGGGGCTTCGTCGTCCCTGCCACGGCCCTCTTCCTCACCTGGTACCTCGCCTACGTGATCGCCGCGACCACGGCCCCCGACCTCATGGCACGCCCCGTCGTGGGCGCCGTCAACGTCGCCATGCTCGCCGGACTGGGCCAGTTCGCCACCACCTTCTTCCTCACCTGGGCCTACGCCAGGCACGCGCGGCTCCGTCGGGACGCCGCCGCACTCGACATCCGGTGGGAGACGCAGGAACTCACCGGGGGGCACCTGCGGTGACCGGCGCTCACGAGACCCTGGCGCTCATCCTGTTCAGCGCGTTCATCGCGGTGACCCTAGGGATCACCACCTGGGTGAGCCGCCGCAGACAAGGCTCCGCCGAGGAGTTCTACGCCGGCGGCAGGCTTTTCTCCCCGCTGGAGAACGGATTCGCGATCGCGGGGGACTACATGTCCGCCGCGTCCTTCCTCGGCATCTCCGGCCTCATCGCCCTCGTCGGCTACGACGGGGTCCTGTACTCGGTGGGCTTCTTCGTCGCCTGGCTCGTCGTGCTCTTCCTCGTCGCCGAACTCGTCCGTAACTGCGGACGTTTCACCCTCGCCGACGTGGTCGCCGCCCGGATGCGCGAGCGTCCCGTACGCATCGCCGCGGGCACCGCCTCCGTCACCGTGTCCGTGCTCTACCTGGTGGCCCAGATGGTCGGCGCCGGCAGCCTCGTCGCGCTGCTCATCGGCAACGCCGGGACACAGGCCCGAACCTGGGCGGTCATCGGCGTCGGCACCCTGATGGTCGTCTACGTCGCGTTCGGCGGCATGCGCGCCACCACCTGGATCCAGATCGTCAAGGCGGTCCTCCTCATGGGAGGCGCCGTCGCGCTCACCGTCCTGGTACTGGTGCGGTTCCACGGTGACCTCAGCGTGCTCTTCGACACCGCCGCACGGCGCAGCGGCCACGGCCAGAGCTTCCTCGTGCCGGGACTCCAGTACGGGGGCGACTGGACGGCACGCCTGGACTTCATCAGCCTCGGTCTCGCCCTCGTTCTGGGCACCGCCGGTCTGCCGCACATCCTGTCGCGCTTCTACACCGTCCCCACGGCACGCTCCGCGCGGCGCTCCGTCATCTGGTCCATCGTGCTCATCGGCGGCTTCTACCTGATGACGATCGTGCTGGGCTTCGGCGCCGCCGCGGTCCTCGGCAGCGACGCGGTCCGTGCCAGCGCCGGGAACAACGCCGTACCACTGCTCGCCCTGGACCTCGGGGGCGGCGCGGGGTCGACCGGCGGAACGGTGCTGTTCGCCGTCGTGGCGGCCGTCGCCTTCGCCACGATCCTGGCCGTGGTCGCGGGAATCACCCTCGCATCGTCCGCCGCGGTGGCTCACGACCTCTACGGGTCTTTCAGGACCCGAGAGGGGGAGCCGAGCAAGCGGCAACGCAGTGAGGTCTCCGTGGCACGTCTCGCGGCGGTCGGTGTCGGCGCGGCCGCCATCGCACTCGCCCTGCTCGCCCGGGACCTCAATGTCGCCTTCCTTGTCGGTCTGGCATTCGCCGTGGCCGCCTCGGCGAACCTACCGGTGTTGCTGTACACCCTCTTCTGGCACCGTTTCACTACCCGCGGCGCCGTCTGGTCGGTCTACGGCGGTCTTGTGCCCGCCATCGTGCTCGTCCTCGTCTCACCCGTACTCTCCGGCAGTCCCCAGTCGATCTTCCCGGGGCTCGACTTCCAGATCTTCCCTCTGGAGAATCCCGGCATCGTCTCGATTCCACTGGGGTTTCTGATGGGTTGGCTCGGCACGGTGGCCTCCCCGGAGGCCGCCGACGTGGCCCGGCACGCGGAGACAGAAGTACGGTCGCTTACCGGGGCGGGAGCCGTGTAACACCGGCGGTTCCCGATCAATCGCACCACGGCGTGCTGACTGTCCTCCGGGGCGGACGGCACGCCGTGGTGCGTTGTGCCGTGGTGGGCGGGTGCCCGCAGGGGGTTCTCGGCTCGTGGGCACGTGTTCCCCTACAGCGATTTGGCAGCGTTTTCGGTGGTGGGAAGCGAGTATCCGGCAGTTATCCACAGGGCTTTCGGTTACGACTTGCGTAGCTCTAGCCTCGCTGTGTGTGGAGCCGACGAGGGGTGTGGCCGAAGGCCAACGCGTAGGGGAGACCGAGAGGCGGGGACGAGCGTGAAGGCAACGGGGGAACTGGGGCACTTGACCCGAGAAGGAAAGGCCCCTGGAAAGACGGTGATCAGTACCAGCGCAAGGATCGTGAGTTCGGTCCTTGCCCTGGGAGCGGCGATGGCCCTGGGATGGGTGATCAGGGACGCCGCAGCGCGTGCGGAAGACACGGACACGGAATCGCGTCAGAAAGCGCACGAGGCAGTCACCCCACGCAGCCGTTTCGCCGAGGCCGACGGGGGAGGTGAGCCAGAGAAGTCAGGCTGGCAAGGTGAGCGGCGTACGGGTGCCGACGGCGAGCGGAGCATCGGAAACGACCGGCAATGTGCCCGGGACGGGGTCAACAGCGGTCACGGTCATTCGCGCAGGTGGGCCGAGCGGCGCACCACAGCTCGCGGACACCGCAGCACCATCGGTCCGCTGCTCGACCGTGACGTGCCAAGAGCGGCCGTCGGCGTGAGCGACGGTCACGATCCACGTGGGCGTGCAACCCTCGACGCTGCCAGTGCCGGAGGACAGCCCGTCCGACAACCGCGCTTCGGGCCGCACCGGGTGGGTCCCTACGACGTCGAGTGCGTCCGCCCGTTGCTCTCCCAGAAGGCCGCGAACGGCGAGGTCAGCGGCCTGGCCGGGGCGGTCCCAGGTGGAACGACCACGACAGCGATCGAGCGTGATCCGACTGTCGTACGCCGCTTCCACGACGCTCTGCACCAGGTCGGCCGAGGCGCGTCCGTAGGCGTAGCCGTAGGGCAGCACGAGAAGCGTAGGCGCGAAGCGATGACCGCCGATGTGGGTGACCTCCCACGTCGCGATGCCGGCAGCGGTGAGGTCGGCGGCGAGCGGACGCCCGAGGAGAGCACAGCAGCGGTCCCGCCTGCCGTTGGTACACACGAGGACCAGAGGCTCACCCGTGTACGGCTCCCACAGTCCTCCGTGCTCCCCCTCACCCAGGGCGGCGAAGTCCAATCCCACGATGGTTCGCGGGTCGCGGATGGCGGTGGTGCGGATCCAGGAGCGGCCCGGCGCGGTGTGCGCGAGGAAAACGCGTCGCCGGACGACTCCACGGCGGTCGGCATGGCGTCCGGGGCGGCGGATCAGAGCGACACGGACCGATGTACCGGCTGCAGCGGTCTCCAGGGCGCGGCTGACGTACGGGTCGAGGTGGCTGTCCGCCAGCGCCTTGGCTCCCCAGGGGCCGGGCTGCTCGATGAGCAGCCACGTACGAGCAGTGGCCGCGGTGCCGGCCATGGGCTCGTCCGCCTCACGGGAAAGGGTGGTGCAGGTACTCACAAAGGTGAGCCTAACCTGACTGGTGCGCGGCGGACTTCACGAAAGCGAGCAGTCAGGCGTCCGCCGGGCGTCCGCGCCACGGCGCGGGGGCCACGCGGACGCAACGCTGGGCGCCACCGCGGAGGCGCGACGACCGGCGCAAGTGATGGTGGAGTACGGGAGCGGTGAGTCTCCGCGGCTACCGGGTGAGTGGTGTGGCGGTAGAGGATCCGGGCCGGCGGAGACGATGACCTGGCATGTTTCGTGGCGTACGGGGGCGGGACGCTCAGTGCTTTCGTGGTGCTTATCGTCCGCTTCCCGCCTTACGGCAGTTGTTGAGGCGGGCGGGGGCCGTGGTAATGCCCGGTGGGGCGCATGCGCAGTGGAGGTTCGTTGTACTCCTCCAGCGCGTGGGCGATCCAGCCCGCGATGCGGGCCACGGCGAAGATCGTTTCACCGGCTTCGATTGGCATGCCGGTGGAGACCGTGAGTACGGCCAACGCAAGGTCTACATTGGCGTGCAACTCGGTGTGCCGGGCTGCTGTGCCGATGACTGCGCGTGCGGCGCGTAGGGTGGGGAGCGCTTGCGGTACGTTCTCCAGCAGCTCGAAGAGGGCGTGAGCTCGAGGGTCCTCGCCGTGGTACAAGCGGTGGCCCAGCCCGGGGACCCGCCGTCCTGCTCGCAGGTGGTCGGCGACCACGGCGGTTGCGCTGCCTCGCTCCAGCACTTCCATCAACATACGGTGGGCGGCGCCGCTCACCGCGCCGTGAAGCGCTCCGTCCAGGGCTCCAAGACCCGCGGAGACGACCGCGTAAGGGTGGGCATGGGCCGAAGCCGCGACCCGGACTGCGAGAGTTGAGGCAGCGAGATCGTGATCAATGAGCAGCACCAGCGCCGCGTCCAGGACGCGTAGCGATGCTGTGTCTGCTGGCGTGTCGGTGAGACGCGACCACAGACGCGCGGACAGCGACGGCGCCCCGTTCGTGTCAGCGGTGCGTGAGGGCAGGGCATCGACCAGGGTGGGGATGAGACTGCGGGCTGTGTCCAGGACCGATTTCTCGGACAGGTCGAAACGCAACGGGTCGGCGGTTGCCGCGGCGATGACGGCGACGCGTAGGCAATCCATCGGGCCGCTGTGTGACGGGAGGGCTTGTGCGGCGCGACGGGCTGCAGTGAGCGCGTCCTCAGGAGTCGTGAAGCGGACGCCGCGACGGAGCCTGCCGGTCCACAGCCATTCGGCGGCCTCCTCATAGCTGTAACGCGCGGCGAGTTGAGATGTGTCGACGCCGCGGAAGTAGCAGTGGTTGCCGTCGATGAGGGTGATGCCTGTGCGGATCGTCAGCGGGCCGTCAGCACCGGCCGTTTCGCGGCGGCCGGTGCGCCGCGCGAGTGCGTCGACCTCTCCTACGTCGAAGGTACTGCCGCGACCTCCCGGGGCGCGGTGGCTTGTCAGTAGGCCGCGGCTGACATAGGCGTACACGGTCTCGGCCTTCACCCCGAGCCGCTCAGCTGCTTGGCGCGTGGTCAGACGTCTCCCATCCGTGCGCCCGGGGGCTTCTCGATCCGGCATGTACTCACTGTATCCACCACCTTGTATTGATTCAATCAATGTTGACGAGAATTGCTCAAGCATGGACAGTCGGATCAATGTTTCCAAGGGAGGGAGATGCAAGCCATGTCACGATCTGAGGCGAAGGCGTTGATCGATGCACCGCGCGGGCTGGCTGGGGTCGTCGTCACCGAGACAGAGCTGGGCGATGTTCGTGGCCGGGAGGGCTTTTACCATTACCGTCAGTACTCGGCCGTGGAGCTGGCCACTGCGCGCACATTCGAGGACGTCTGGTATCTGATGCTTCACGGTGAGCTGCCCGACGCCGATGAGCTCGCCGGATTCGCGGCCGAGACCGCGGCGCTCCGGACACTGCCCACCGCGGTGCGTGACGCGCTGCCCGGCCTTGCCTGGGCCGACGCAGCGTCCGGACCGTTGACCGGGCTTCGTACGGCACTGTCCCACCTGGGTGCGGCCACCGGTTTTCGGCCGCTGTACGACATCAGCGACGAGCGCCGCCGCGCGGACGTGCTTGTCGCGTGTGCCGCCGTGCCCACGATTGTCACCGCGCTCCACCGGCTCGGGCAGGGGCTGGAACCGGTGGAACCATGTGCTGATCTCTCGCATGTTGCCAACTACCTCTACATGCTCACGGGCCAGCTGCCGGAGCCCGAGCATGTGCGGGCGATCGAGTCTTATCTGATCTCCACCATCGACCACGGCTTCAACGCGTCCACCTTCACCGCGCGGGTTATCGCGTCCACGGGAGCCGACGTCGCCGCCTGCCTCGTGGGGGCGATCGGTGCGCTTTCCGGGCCGCTGCACGGAGGTGCGCCGAGTCGTGCTCTGGACACGCTGGACGCTATCGGCACGCCGGAGCGCATCGAGCCCTGGATCCGCGAGCGCGTACTGCGGGGTGAACGGCTGATGGGTTTCGGGCACCCCGTGTACCGCACCGAGGACCCCCGCTCGAGGATGCTGCGGGGGATTGCGGAAGAGTTCGGTGGGCCTCTCGTCGAGTTCGCTGTTCAGGTGGAGGCTCGGGCCGAGGCGCTGCTGGCCGAGCTGAAGCCAGGGCGTGAGCTGCACATCAACGTGGAGTTCTACGCAGGTGTCGTCATGGAGCTGTGTGGGCTGCCGCGGGAGATGTTCACGCCGACGTTCTGCGTGGCTCGCATGGTCGGCTGGAGCGCGAATGTCCTGGAACAGGCGCGGGACTCGAAGATCATCCGCCCTGCGGCTCGGTATGTCGGGCCGACTCCGCCCCAGCCGGTCCCGGGGGCTGTTGCTCGCTGATGGAGGGGCGGCGGGAGCGAGCTGCGCAGGTGTGCGTGGGGGACGACACGGCGGCGCGGAGTGCGGCGCCGGACAGCCAGGGTAATCACTAGCCGTCTCTGATGCTCCGCCCCCGGTTGTTCGTGGGTCCGGGACCGGTCGTTAGTGCTGCTGGTCCGTTACGATCGACAGCTCGTCCGCCGCGGGTCCGCACGGTTGGCCGAGCGCATCGTGGCCCGCCGCCCGCACCATGGAGGCGCCCTCTTGGCCAGGCAACAGATTCCGGTCGTCGTGCTCGCCGGCTTCCTGGGATCGGGCAAGACCACGCTGCTCAATCATTTGCTCGCTGCCGGGGACGGCACGCGCATCGGCGCGATCGTCAATGACTTCGGCAGCATCGAGATCGATGCGATGACGGTCGCGGGTCAGGTGGACTCGATGGTGTCGCTCGGCAACGGCTGTTTGTGCTGTGCGGTCGACACCAGCGAACTGGACACCTATCTGGAGCGCCTCGCACGGCCCGCAGTCCGCATCGACGTGATCGTGATCGAGGCCAGCGGTCTGGCGGAACCGCAGGAACTCATCCGCATGATCCTCGCCAGTGAGAACGATCGGATCGTCTACGGCGGACTGATTGAAGTCGTCGATGCCGCGGAGTTCGAGGCGACGCGGGCACGGCACCCGGAACTTGCGCGGCACGTGGGCATCGCCGACATCGTCGTGCTCAACAAGGCCGACCGCCTCGGTAGTGCGGAACGACGGGTACTCGCGGACACCCTGGCGGAGCTCGCCCCCGGCAGGCCCGTGATCTGCACGGCGTACGGGCGGATCGACCCCGAGTTGTTCTTCGACCGCGGGCCGGGTGAGGAATCCGATGAGGCCGTGCGGCAGCTGTCGTTCGAGGACCTGCTTCGGGAGGCTGCTGCCGCACGCGCGGAGACGGCGACCGGTGCTGGTGCCGACACCAGCACTCCGTCGCACGATGTCCGTGACGGCACAAGTGCGCTTGCCGACCACGGAGGCTCGGATGACGACCACGATCATGTGCCGGGGGAGCCTTGCAGCGCGCACTGTCACGGAGGTCACCTTCACGCCACCTACCAGAGTGTGGAGTTCGTCTCGCAGGAACCGATGCATCCTCGTCGGCTGATGGACTTCCTGGACAGTCGTCCCGTCGGTCTCTACCGCATCAAGGGCTTTGTGCACTTCGACGTTCCTGGTAACCGGCAGAAATTTGTTGTGCATGCCGTCGGTGACTTCCTGCGTTTCTACCCGTCGCCGTGGGAGCGCGGTGAGGTACGTAGCACGCAGCTCGTACTGATCGGCAGTGGCATCGATGCGGAGGCCGTACACAAGGAGTTGACGGAATGCCGTTACCTGCCGGAAGCCGACGCCGTTCGCACCGCTCCAGTCACCACCCCTGAGGGTGACGATGGGCCGGAGCACCATGTGTCCGACCCCGGGCTGTCGGAACACAGCATGTGGGGTGTGCTGCGCTACGTCGCCCAGCGCGAGGAGTGACGGCACACGCGGAACCGGGCCTGCGGGCACGCTGGGGACAGCGTGTCACCGACGTACCGGGGGAGCGGGCGACGCGCAGCGGGCACGCATTGCGCACTCATAGAGTCGACATATCGATGAAGTGAAAGGTCGTTCACTGACCACACCTCAGCCTCCCCCACGCACAGCAAAGAGCCGGGCCCCAAAGCAGCCCGGCCCCTCACCCCGACCCCTCCTACACCGGCCCGGCCACCGCCGCGACCGTCTTCTTCAGCGGTACGCCCGAACCGTCCCGCCGCGGGTCCGCCTCCGGGAGTTGCACCGGTGCGCCCTTGGCGTCCGCCGCGCGGGCCGGGGCCGCGACGGCCCAGGCCAGGACCAGGTGGCTCTCGCCCTTCAGGAACCGCTGGCAGCGCACACCACCGGTGGCGCGACCCTTGCGCGGATACTGGTCGAACGGCGTCAACTTGGCCGTCGCCAACGCACCGTCCAGGGTGTCGTCGGCACCGGCGACGGTGAAGACCACGGCGTCGGAGGCCGGGTCGACCGCGCTGAACGAGATCACCTTCGCGCCGTCGCCCAGCTTGACGCCCGCCATTCCGCCCGCGGGCCGTCCCTGCGGCCGTACCTGCGACGCCGGGTAGCGCAGCAGCTGGGCCTCGCTGGTGATGAAGACCAGGTCCTCCTCACCGGTGCGCAGCTCCACCGCGCCGACGATGCGGTCACCCTCCTTCAGGGTGATGACCTCCAGCTCCTCCTTGTTGGAGGGGTAGTCGGGCACCACCCGCTTGACGACGCCCTGCTCCGTGCCGAGGGCCAGCCCCGGCGAGGACTCGTCGAGCGTGGTGAGGCAGACGAGCCGTTCGTCTTCCTGGAGCTCCAGGAACTCCGAGAACTGCGCGCCGCCCGCGAGGTGCGGTGCCGCGGCCGTCTCCGGGAGCTGCGGCAGGTCGACCACCGACAGGCGCAGCAGCCGTCCCAGGGACGTCACGGCGCCCACCGTGCCGCGGGTCGTCGCGGGTACCGCCGAGACGATCACGTCGTGCTTGACGCGCTTGGCGTCCGCGTCGAACGGCACCTCGACGCTCGCCGTACGCGCCAGCAGCCCGGTCGACGACATCAGCACCCGGCACGGGTCGTCGGAGATCTCCAGCGGCACCGACGCGACGGGGGCGCCCGCCGACTCCAGGAGCACCGTCCGCCGCTCCGTGCCGTACTTCTTCGCGACCGCGGCGAGTTCGCCGGAGACCAGTTTGCGCAGTTCCGCGTCCGACTCCAGGATGCGGGTCAGCTTCTCGATCTCCTCCCGCAGCCGGTCGCGTTCCGATTCCAGCTCGATGCGGTCGAACTTGGTCAGACGGCGCAGCGGCGTGTCGAGGATGTACTGGGTCTGGATGTCGCTGAGGCCGAACCGGTCGATCAGCCGCTCCTTGGCCTGGGCGCTGTTCTCGCTGGACCGGATGAGGCGGATCACCTCGTCGATGTCGACGAGGGCGGTGAGCAGGCCCTCCACCAGGTGCAGCCGGTCACGCCGCTTGCCGCGGCGGAACTCGCTGCGCCGGCGCACCACGTTGAAGCGGTGGTCGACGTAGACCTCCAGCAGTTCCTTGAGGCCGAGGGTCAGCGGCTGGCCGTCCACCAGGGCGACGTTGTTGATGCCGAAGGACTCCTCCATCGGCGTCAGCTTGTAGAGCTGCTCCAGCACGGCCTCGGGGTTGAAGCCGTTCTTGACCTCGATGACCAGCCGCAGGCCGTGCTCGCGGTCGGTGAGGTCCTTGACGTCCGCGATGCCCTGGAGCTTCTTCGAGCCGACCAGGTCCTTGATCTTGGAGATGACCTTCTCGGGGCCGACCGTGAAGGGGAGTTCGGTGACGACCAGTCCCTTGCGGCGGGCCGTGACGTTCTCCACCGTGGCCGTGGCGCGGATCTTGAACGTGCCGCGGCCCTTCTCGTACGCGTCCCGGATGCCGCCGAGGCCCACGATCCGCCCGCCGGTCGGCAGGTCGGGTCCCGGGACGAACCGCATCAGTGTTTCAAGATCGGCGTTGGGGTGCTTGATGAGGTGGCGGGCCGCGGCGATCACCTCGCCGAGGTTGTGCGGCGGCATGTTCGTCGCCATGCCGACGGCGATGCCGGACGCCCCGTTGACGAGGAGGTTGGGGTAGGCGGCGGGCAGCGCGACCGGCTCCTGCTCCTGGCCGTCGTAGTTCGGGGTGAAGTCGACGGTGTCCTCGTCGATGGACTCCGTCATCAGGGACGTCGCCGACGCCATGCGGCACTCGGTGTACCGCATCGCGGCCGGCGGGTCGTCGTTGCCGAGCGAACCGAAGTTGCCGTGGCCGTCGACCAGCGGCAGCCGCATGGAGAACGGCTGCGCCATGCGCACCAGCGCGTCGTAGATGGACGCGTCGCCGTGCGGGTGGAGCTTGCCCATCACCTCGCCGACGACCCTGGCGCACTTGACGTAGCCGCGGTCGGGGCGCAGCCCCATCTCGTTCATCTGGTAGAGGATGCGGCGGTGGACGGGCTTGAGGCCGTCGCGGGCGTCCGGCAGGGCGCGGGAGTAGATGACCGAATACGCGTACTCGAGGAAGGAACCCTGCATCTCGTCGACGACGTCGATGTCGAGGATCCTCTCCTCGAAGTCGTCCGGCGGTGGGGTCTTCGTGCTGCGGCGGGCCATCGCGGCTGCGGCTCCTTCTGCTGCGTCTGCTGCCGTTGTGGATCAACGATGCGGGATCGGTCGGCCGCGGACCGGCCGGTGACTGTGCCTGAGTGTGCCTGAGTCTGACGCCGACCATTGTGTCCCGCCCCGCTGACAGCGCCGACCGCGGCACCCCCGGCGGCCTGTCCCGGCCGCCGCGGGACCGGAGGTCACCGGCCCGCCGCTGCCACCCCCCATACGGGGCGGGTGCGGCGGGAACTTCGCCAGATGCCGACGCGGTTGCATACAGTGACAGGACTTCCTCGCAAGCGGATCGAAGGGACGTACATGCCCATGGGTCACACGGCCACAGGTCAGGCCGGCTCCGGCGGCCTGACAGCGACCGAGCACCGGCTGGCCAACGGCCTGCGCGTGGTGCTCTCCGAAGACCACCTGACGCCGGTGGCCGCGGTCTGCCTGTGGTACGACGTCGGTTCGCGCCACGAGATCAAGGGCCGCACGGGCCTCGCCCACCTCTTCGAGCACCTGATGTTCCAGGGCTCCGCGCAGGTCGAGGGGAACGGCCACTTCGAGCTGGTGCAGGGCGCGGGCGGCTCCCTCAACGGCACCACGAGCTTCGAGCGCACCAACTACTTCGAGACCATGCCCGCCCACGAGCTGGAGCTGGCGCTCTGGCTGGAGGCGGACCGCATGGGCTCGCTGCTGACCGCCCTGGACGAGGAGTCCCTGGAGAACCAGCGGGACGTCGTCAAGAACGAGCGGCGCCAGCGCTACGACAACGTCCCCTACGGCACGGCCTTCGAGAAGCTGACGGCCATGGTCTTCCCGGACGGACACCCGTACCACCACACCCCCATCGGGTCGATGGCCGACCTGGACGCCGCCTCCCTGGAGGACGCGCGGGAGTTCTTCCGCACGTACTACGCGCCCAACAACGCCGTCCTGTCGGTCGTCGGCGACATCGACCCCGACACCACGCTGGGCTGGATCGAGAAGTACTTCGGGACGATCCCGCAGCACGACGGGAAGCAGCCGCCGCGCGACGGGGCACTGCCCGACGTCATCGGCGGCGAGCTGCGCGAGACCGTCGAGGAGGACGTCCCCTCCCGCGCCCTGATGGCGGCCTACCGCCTGCCGCACGACGGCACCCGGGAGGCGGACGCCGCCGACCTGGCGCTGACCGTCCTCGGCGGCGGCGAGTCCTCCCGGCTCTACAACCGGCTGGTGCGCCGCGACCGCAGCGCCGTCGCCGCCGGTTTCGGCCTGCTGCGGCTGGCCGGGGCGCCGTCGCTGGGCTGGCTGGACGTGAAGACGTCCGCCGGTGTGGAGGTGCCGGACGTGGAGCGCGCCGTCGACGAGGAGCTGGCCCGCTTCGCCGCCGAGGGCCCCACCGCGGAGGAGATGGAGCGCGCGCAGGCCCAGCTGGAGCGCGAGTGGCTGGACCGTCTCGCGACGGCTGCCGGGCGGGCCGACGAACTGTGCCGCTTCACGGTCCTGTTCGACGACCCCCAGCTCGCGCTCACCGCGGTGCAGCGTGTCCTGGACATCACGCCCCAGGAGGTGCAGGCGGTCGCGCAGGCCCGGTTGCGTCCCGACAACCGCGCGGTGCTCGTGTACGAGCCGACCGCACCGGCGGAGCACGCCGCCGGCGACGAGAACGAGGAGGCGGCCCAGTGAGCGACGCCGAGAACCGAACGGACTCCGCCATGACCACCATGACGTTCCACCCGCGGCCCCGGGGCGGGGTGCCCACGCCGTGGGCCTTCCCGGCCCCCGACCGCGGTGTGCTCGCCAACGGGCTGACCGTCCTGCGCAGCCACCGGCCCGGCCAGCAGGTCGTCGCCGTCGAGGTCAACCTCCTCGCGCCCCTGGAGGCCGAGCCCGAGGGCCTGGACGGCGTCGCCACGATCATGGCGCGGGCGCTGTCCGAGGGCACGGACAAGTACACCGCCGAGGAGTTCGCCGCCGAACTGGAGCGCTGCGGCGCCACCTGGGACGCGCACGCCGACCACCCCGGTGTGCGGGTCTCCGTCGAGGTCCCGGCCTCCCGGCTGCCCCGGGCGCTGGGGCTGCTCGCCGACGCGCTGCGCGCCCCGGCGTTCCCCGACAGCGAGGTCGAGCGGCTGGTCCGCAACCGCCTCGACGAGATCCCGCACGAGCTCGCCAACCCCGCCCGGCGTGCCGCGATGGCCCTGTCGAAGGAGCTGTTCCCGGCCTCCTCCCGGATGTCGCGGCCCCGCCAGGGCACGGCGGAGACCGTGGAGCGCGTCGACTCCACCGCGGTCCGCGCGTTCTACGAGGCGCACGTGAGGCCGGCCACGGCCACCGTTGTCGTCGTCGGCGACCTCACCGGCACCGACCTGGACGCGGTGCTCGCCGACACCCTCGGTGTGTGGACGGGTTCGGCCGCCGAGCCGTCGGCCGCCTCGCCGATCGTCGCCGACGACCGGGGCCGGGTGGTCATCGTCGACCGTCCCGGCGCGGTCCAGACGCAGCTGCTCATCGGCCGCGCCGGGGCCGACCGGCACGACCGGGTGTGGCCGGCGCAGGTGCTCGGCACGTACTGCCTGGGCGGCACCCTCACCTCGCGGCTCGACCGCGTCCTGCGGGAGGAGAAGGGCTACACCTACGGCGTACGCGCCTTCGGGCAGGTGCTGCGGTCGTCCGCGCCCGACTCCCCCGAGGGGCACACGGGCGCCGCGCTGCTGGCGATCAGCGGCTCGGTGGACACCGCCTCCACGGGCCCCGCGCTCGCCGACCTGTGGACGGTGCTGCGCACCCTCGCCGCCGAGGGCCTGACGGACGCGGAGCGGGACGTGGCGGTGCAGAACCTCGTCGGGGTCGCGCCGCTGAAGTACGAGACCGCGGCCGCCGTCGCGGGCACCCTCGCCGACCAGGTGGAGCAGAACCTCCCGGACGACTTCCAGGCGCAGTTGTACGCGCGGCTGGCGGAGACCGGCACGGTGGAGGCGACGGCCGCGGTGGTCAGCGCCTTCCCGGTCGACCGGCTGGTGACGGTGCTGGTGGGTGACGCGGAGCAGATCGCCGGGCCGGTCAGGGAGCTGGGCATCGGTGAGGTGACGGTGGTCGGCGGCTGACCGTGCGGCACCCGGGCGTGCCCGGCGGGGTGTTCGGCCGTTCCTGACGGTCCGGCGGCCCGCCGGGCACGGCGTCCCCGGCCGCTCCGGTGGCCGGGGGAGGGGTTCCCGGGGGCGCGGGAGTGCCCCGGTATGCCCTTGCGCGGGCGGAAAGTTGCGTACGGTTGCCCGGTTCGGGTGTGGCGAATCGCACAAAGTGCGGGATCTGTTTGCCGATCGAAAGCCGTGACGTCTAGCGTCGTTCCCGCTGTTCGTCCCACGCGTGCCGCGACCGCGGCACCGAACAGGCATCGCCGAGTCCCCGTACGGCGCGAGTCAGGGGAGCCGGGGAACCACATGTCCCCGGGGTGAATCGGGCGCCTCCTCGGAGGGGCCCGTAGGAGACCTTCCTGCTCCGAACCCGTCAGCTAACCCGGTAGGCGAGAAGGAAGGAAAGGACCAGCCAGCACATGGCGTTCACCCGTGCCACCGGGAAACACCGTCGTCCCAGCCGTACCGCTCGGACGACCCGCAACATCGCAGGCATAGCCGGTCTCGCGGCCACCGGCGTCGTCGCCTCCGTGGCGTCCCCGGCGATGGCCGCCACCGGCGAGTCGTCCGGCGGCGACACCGGCCTTCAGCAGGCCGTCGTCGTGGGTGACCAGCTCGCCGACCGCGTCGAGGCACAGGCCGACGAACAGCAGGCCGTCGCCGAGGCCGCCCAGGTGAAGGCGAAGGCCGAGGCCGAGGCGCAGCAGCGCGCCGAGGAGGCCAGGAAGAAGGCCGAGGAGCGCGCCGAGAAGGAGCGCGAGGCCCGGGAGCGCGCGGCCCGCGAGGCGGAGCGCAAGCTCCTCAACACGTTCGTCTCCCCGATCACCGGCTCCTATGTCTCCACCGCCTACAAGGCGACCAGCGGCCTGTGGTCCTCGGGCACGCACAGCGGTGTCGACTTCCACGCGTCCAGCGGTACGCCGGTCCACGCGGTGGGCACGGGCACGGTCGTCGAGGCAGGCTGGGGCGGCGCGTACGGCAACAACGTCGTCATCAAGATGCACGACGGTACGTACACCCAGTACGGGCACCTGTCGTCCATCGGCGTCTCGGTGGGCCAGCAGGTCAAGCCGGGGGAGCAGATCGGCCTCTCCGGCTCCACCGGCAACGTCACCGGCCCGCACCTGCACTTCGAGGCCCGCACCGGCCCCGACTACGGGTCGGACATCGACCCCGTCTCCTACCTCCGTTCGCACGGCGTCAACCTCTGAGACCCCGTCGCGTCCGCACCGGGCCCCGGCCGCCGGCCGGGGCTCCGGCATGTCCGGCGCCGGCCGCGGACCGGGCATGGCCAGAACATATCCATGAATACCGGTGCCCCGTCGGGGATTTCACCGCCGTCGAATAGAGTCACCGAAAAGCCGCCGCACGGCGGCGTTTCCCGGCTATTACGGCGGAGGCACCCACGATGCGAGGGCATATTTCCGCGCAGGCCGTCTGCACGGCGATTCGCGACGACATCGTCACCGGTGCGCTGGCGCCGGGCGGCCGACTGGTCGAGGACATTCTGGCCGCCCGGTACGGCGTCTCCCGGGTCCCGGTCCGCGAGGCGCTGCGCACCCTCCAGTCCGAGGGTTTCGTCACCATCCGGCACCACGTCGGTGCCTGTGTCATGGAACCGGACGACCTGGAGGCGGCCGATCTGCTGGACCTGCGCGCCCAGCTGGAGCCGATGGGCGCGGCCCGCGCCGCCGGACGCCGCACCGACGCCCATCTGAAGGTCCTGCGGGGCCTGGTGCGCCTGGGCCGCGAGCGGGCCCGCCACGGGAACCCGTCCGACCTGCGCCAACTGGACGGCTGGTTCCACGAGACGCTCGCCCAGGCGGCCGGCGGGCCGAGCCTGACGGCGCTGCTCGTCCAGGTCCGCCGCAAGATCGAGTGGCTGTACGCGGTGGAGCCGCCGAGGCGTCCGGCCGAGGCGTGGGACGAGCACGGCGCGGTGCTGGACGCCGTCGCCCGGCGCGCCGCGGAACGCGCCCGCGCCCTGATGGCGGCGCACGTCGAACGGGCCCGCCCCGCGCACCGGCTGCGGCGCCCGGCGGCGCGGGAGGCGAAACGTCCCGCCGCGGTGCGCGCCCGTTCCTGACGGACGCCGGTACCGGGGGCGGGAAATGCGGGAGCCGCGTAATGACGGCGTATTTTTCCCGAGTTTTTCCGGGTGATTTCCGGCCGGGGCTTTTGATTGTTGAATTCGCGCCGACATCCGTACGGCGGGGGAGAGGCGTGCCCGGCACCGTCCGGTGCACGGCGCGCGAAAAGGCCCCGTCGCGGCGGCCGGGAACAGGTTGCCGCGACGGGGCCTTCGCCGGTCGTCCGGCGGGCTCGGGGCCCTGGCTCAGACGGTCTCGGGAAGCTCGTCGAGCCCCTCGGCGACGAGCTTGGCCAGACGGTCGAGGGCCGCCTCGGCGCCCTCGGCGTCGGAGGTCAGCACGATCTCCTCGCCGCTCCGGGCGCCCAGGCCCAGGACCGCGAGCATCGAGGCCGCGTTGACCGGGTTGCCGTCGGCCTTGGCGACCGTCACCGGAACGCCGGAGGCGGTCGCCGCACGGACGAAGATCGAGGCGGGGCGGGCGTGCAGCCCCTCGGCCCAACCGACATGGACGCGGCGCTCAGCCATGGTGTTGCCCTTCAAGTCGTTACGGTTGTCTAGACCAGTCTCTCACGGCGTCCGGCGTGCTCCGGCAGCCGTTCGGCCCGGCGACCGCGGACCTTCGGCCCCTTGAGCCGCGGCCCCGGCGCGCCCCGGGCCCCGGAACGGCGCTCCGGGCGCGCGCCACGCCCGCACACCCCGGGTCCGGTGACGCCCCCCGGCCGTACGCTGTCGGCATGCAGAAGCCGCCGGACCACGCGTACCCGACCCACTGGGAGGCCGACGTGGTGCTGCGCGACGGCGGCACCGCGCGCATCCGCCCCATCACCCCCGACGACGCCCAGCGCCTGGTCTCCTTCTACGAGCAGGTCTCGGACGAGTCCAAGTACTACCGCTTCTTCGCGCCCTACCCGCGGCTGTCCGACCGGGACGTGCACCGCTTCACCCACCACGACTACGTCGACCGGGTCGGGCTCGCCGCCACCGTCGGCGGCGAGTTCATCGCCACCGTCCGCTACGACCGCATCAACGACCGGGGACGGCGCGCCGACGACCCGTCCGACGACCAGGCCGAGGTCGCCTTCCTGGTGCAGGACGCCCACCAGGGACGCGGGGTCGCCTCCGCCCTCCTGGAGCACATCGCCGCCGTCGCCCGCGAGCGCGGCATCCGCCGGTTCGCCGCCGAGGTCCTCCCCGCCAACACCAAGATGATCAAGGTGTTCACGGACGCCGGCTACACCCAGAAGCGCACCTTCGAGGACGGAGTGGTCCGCCTCGAACTCGACCTGGAACCCACCGAGCAGTCCATGGCCGTCATGCGCGGCCGCGAACAGCGCGCCGAGGCCCGCTCCGTGCAGCGGCTGCTCGCCCCCGGCTCGGTCGCCGTCATCGGCGTCGGCCGCGCCCCGGGCGGCATCGGACGCACCACCCTGCGCAACATCCTCGACTCCGGGTTCACCGGCCGCACCTACGCCGTCAACCACGCCTTCCCCGAGGGCACCGACCGGCTCGACCCCGAGGGCGTCCCCGCCGTCCGCTCCCTGCGCGAGATCACCGGCCCCGTCGACCTCGCCGTCATCGCCGTCCCCGCGGACAACGTGCCCGACGTGGTCCGCGACTGCGGCGAACACGGCGTCCAGGGCGTCCTCATCCTCACCTCCGGCTACGCCGAGGCGGGCCCCGACGGCCGCGAACGCCAGCGCGCCCTGCTCCGCCTCGCCCGCTCCTACGGCATGCGGCTGATCGGTCCCAACGCCTTCGGCCTGATCAACACCGCCCCCGCGGTCCGGCTGAACGCCTCGCTCGCCCCCGCCATGCCCGGCGCCGGCCGCATCGGCCTGTTCACCCAGTCCGGCGCCATCGGCATCGCCCTGCTGAGCGGACTGCACGAACGCGGCCCCGGCGACGGCGGCATCGCCGGCATCTCCACCTTCGTCTCGGCCGGCAACCGCGCCGACACCTCCGGCAACGACCTCCTCCAGTACTGGTACGACGACCCCGACACCGATGTCGCGATCCTCTACCTCGAATCCATCGGCAACCCCCGCAAGTTCACCCGGCTCGCCCGCCGCACCGCCGCCGTCAAACCGGTCGTCGTGGCCAAGGGCGCCCGCCACCACGGCAGCGCCCCCCTCGGCCACACCGTCCCCACCGTCCGCATCCCCGACAGCACCGTCGCCGCCCTGATGCGGCAGGCGGGCGTGATCCGCGTCGACACCGTCACCGAACTCATCGACGCCGGGCTGCTCCTCGCCTCCCAGCCGCTGCCCACCGGCTCCCGCGTCGCGATCCTCGGCAACTCCGAGGCCCTCGCCCTGCTCGCCTACGACGCCTGCCTGACCGAGTCACTGCGCCCCCAGCGCCCACGCGTCCTGGCCTCCACCGCGACCCCCGGCGACTTCCGGACGGCCCTCGCCGAGGCCCTGGCCGGCGAGGGCTGCGACGCGGTCCTCGTCACGGCGATCCCCCGGCTCACGGAGGGCACGAGCGCGGCGCCCGAGGAGGCCGCCGCCCTCGCCGCCGCCCTGCGGGAGGCCGCCGCCACGGACCCGGAGAAGCCCGTCGCCGTGGTCCACCTCGCCATGGACGCCCTCGCCGCGGCCCTCGCCGCCCCCGCCACCACGGGGGCCGCGACCGAGGAGCCGGCCGCCGGCCCGTCCCTGTACACCCCCGCCCCCGACGTTCCCCGGGCACCCGCCCGGATACGCATCCCCGCCTACCCGGCCGCCGAGCGGGCGGTGCGCGCCCTCGCCGAGGCCACGCGCTACGCCGCCTGGCGCCGGGACGCCGCCGCCTCCTGGATGTCGTCGTACTCGGGCACCCGGCCGGGTTCGGCGGCGTCCCGGCGCCAGGCGGCGAGATCGGA
>NZ_JCANQV010000007.1:0-57022 GCF_059553635.1 Candidatus Streptomyces philanthi | reverse complement strand
CTGGGGTGGGCAGCCGCGGCACGGGCACCGGCCACGCCTCGTGCGTGGCGGCGGACGCGTGTCCGGGCCGTCGCACACCGCTCGGCGCCCCGTGGGGACCGGCGGTGGACACGGCCCGGACGTCAACCCGCCTTGGACGCCTCCGCGAGAATCCGGTCGAGGGCGGCGTCGAGGGTGTCGCACACCTCTTCCGTGCCGAGCGGGACCAGGCGGTCCGTACGGTCGAGGAACGCCACCAGGGGCGGTGCGCTGACGCGGAAGAGCGCGCGGTCACCGCCGACCTGGAGGCTGATGAAGACATCGCTGAGGTGTCCGCCGGAGGCGGGTTCGATGCGTACGTCCCCTTCGCCGGACGGGCGGCTCAGCCCGTCGAGCAGCAGTTCCCGGCTGAAGGCCCAGGTGACGGGCACATCGCCGGGAAGGTCGAAGGTGAGACGGACGGCGTAGGGATCGGCGGCGTCGAAGTCCAGCTCCACCGGGATACGGAATGCGAGTTCCTCCGAAACGAGAAAGCTCATGATCACTTCTGCCTGAACTGTGTCGGTCATCAACCACTGCCCCGCACTTCATCAGAGATGGCCGGGTTTCAACCCCCGTGGCCCTATTGACGCCATCGTCTGTCACGTGCAAGCAGATCACAAGGAGTGAGTTTTCAGATACTGATAGAGAATGCGAGTGTCGTTAACACGGACTCGGCCTTCGTGCGTAGCTGATCAGTGACGAAGCGCAATCGGTGCTGTTCCTCGGCGGGGAGCGAAACCGCCAGGGCGGCCGCCGCGGAGCCCACCTGGATGGGGATGGCGGAGCATACCGTGCCCATGGCATATTCCTGCTGATCGTACGCGACCAGCCCGCGACGCACCGTGTTCAGACGGTGTCTCAGGTCCCCCTCCGAGCTGACGGAAAACGGCGTTATCGAGTGCACGGGATGGCGGGACAGATGCTCCCGCCGGCTCCGTTCGTCGAGCTGGGCGAGCAGGCACTGACCGATGGCGTGGGCATGCGCGGTCGTTCGGAAATCCACCCATTCGTCCACCGGCGGACGCCGGGGATCACCACTGACGGCGACCACCTCGACCTCGCCCTCGCGGTAGACGGCGAAGTAGAGGGCGGCGTTCAGTTCCTTGCCCAGAGCGTCCAGCACCTCGGTGATCCGGCGGCGCTGCCTGCGGCGCGCCCCCGTCCGACCGAGGGCCGCGGCGGCCTCACCGAACACGAAGACGCCGTTGACGCGGCGCAGATAGCCCTCGTGGGTCAGGGTCCGCAGCAGGTGGTAGGTCGTGGGGAGCGGAAGTCCGGTCTCTCTGGCGAGTTGCTTGGCGGGAGCCCCTTCGGCGTGCTCCCCCACCGCTTCGAGCAGGCGCAGCGCGCGCTGCACCGAGCCGATCAGGGTGGGGTGGGAAATCGATTCCTCGTTCACGTCGGTCACTGACAACCCCCTGGTCCGAACGCCGCGGGGCGCCAGGCCCCCAGCCGCGGGACCGTTCCCGCGCCGCACGCGTCTCCCGGGGGGTCGCCGCCGTGGACCCGGTCCCGCCTCACCCCGTTATTTTCCGGAACGTCAACCTCCGGAAGACGCCTGAGACGGCACTCTAACTTGGCCGATCAGAGAGGTAACCCGATCGGCCTGCGAGTTAACTCACCTGGCGCACGTCTTGACCTGCGGTCACCTAACGGAGTGCCATGCGCACCAGTCGTGAGTCACCCGGTCCCCGCACACCAAGGCGCCCCGCTCCGGGAAGGGGAGCGGGGCGCCGGGCGGAGGTCGTCGGAAGGGCCTACCAGTCGCTCTTCGACGACGACGAGGAGGACGAGCCGGTGAACCGGCGCACCAGGTAGATCACCCCCGCGATCAGCGCCGCCGCGATCAGGATCTTGAACAGCAGGCTGATCAGGAAGCCCACGGCCGTCGCGATCAGACCGCCGAACACGACGATCAGCACCACGGGCACCACGACCCAGGTGACCCACCACGGAAGCCCTGCGAATATCCCCTTACCGGCCATCGCTCTGCCCTGCTTTCTGCGTCTGTCGCCTCGGTGCGTCTGCCACGTCGGAATGCCCGTCGTACCGGTACCGCCGACCACGTTCCGCGCCTGCGGCCTCACGTCGCCGATCCCCGTCCCTCCCGATGCTAGGGTTCCGCGCCACCCGGTGGACGCCCCGCGTCCCCGGACCTTCCCTGAACCGTCCCCTACGGGTCCCGGCCCCGCCCGTCAGCTCTCCGGCGGAGAGAAGACCACGATCACCCGCAGATCCTCGCTGATGTGGTGGAACTTGTGCGGCACCCCCGCCGGTACGTACACCACGCTGCCGCGCGCCACCGTCTGCGTCTCGTCCCCGACGGTGATCGCCGCCCGGCCGCTGACCACCATGTACACCTCGTCCTGGGCGTGCGGCGCCTGCGGATCGGTGCTCCCGGCGTCCAGCGCGTACAACCCGACGGACATGTTCCGCTCCCGCAGGAACTGCAGATACGCGCCGTTGTGCGCGGCCCGTTCCGCCTCCAGCTCGTCGAGTCGGAAAGCCTTCATCCCGTTCGCACCCCTCAATGGTCCGGTCTCGTCTGCGACGATCTCACCATGAAGAATTTCGTGGTCAAGACGATCGCCAACGCCGCGGCGCTTGCCGTGGCCATCTGGCTCCTCAGTGGCATCACGCTCACCGGGGAGAACACCGGCCGCAAGGCCCTCACGCTGATCCTCGTCGCACTGCTCTTCGGGCTGGTCAACTTCCTGGTGAAGCCCGTGGTGAAGCTGCTCTCCTTCCCCCTCTTCCTCCTCACCCTCGGGTTGTTCACCCTCGTCGTGAACGCCCTGATGCTCCTGCTCACGTCCTGGCTCGCCGGAAAGTTCCAGCTCGCCTTCCATGTGAGCGGCTTCTGGACTGCGGTACTCGGCGGCGTGATCATCTCGGTGGTCTCCTGGGCGATGCACATGCTGCTGCCCGACGAGGACTGACGGAAGGGAACCGGCCGTGACCGCCGCATTCCGCGTCTGCTTCGTCTGCACCGGCAACATCTGCCGCTCGCCGATGGCCGCTTCCGTCCTGCGTGCCCGCGCCGCCGGGGCCGGGCTCGGCGACCGCGTCGAGATCACCAGCGCGGGCACCGACGGCTGGCACGAGGGCGAGGACGCCGACCCGCGCACCGTCGCCGTGCTGGAGGCGGCCGGCTACCCCACCGCGCACACCGCCCGGCGGTTCACGGCCGACCGGTTCGCCCGGCTCGACCTGGTGATCGCGCTCGACGGCGGCCATCTGCGGGCACTGCGCCGCCTGGCCCCCACCGCGCGCGACGCCGCCAAGGTGCGGCTGCTGCGCTCCTACGACCCCGGCGCGGACCACCTCGACGTCCCCGACCCGTACTACGGCGGCCCGGACCGCTTCGAAGCCTGCCTGGACATGATCGAAACGGCGGACGAGGGCCTCCTGGAGGCGATCCGCACCGCCCTCGCCTCCGGGCGGCCCGAGGACGCCGCACCCCACTCCTGGAAGGACAGCGCATGACCGGCGACAGCACCCGGGCCGTACGCGCCGGACTGCCCGAGGCGGAGCCCTGGCAACCGGCCCTCCCCGGACCGGTGTTCGCGGCCCACTTCCACCTCCCCGGCGAACCCACCGGCCCGTACACCTACGGCCGCGACGCCAACCCCACCTGGACCGGTCTGGAATCGGCCATCGGCGAACTGGAGTCGCCGGACGCGCCCGCGCACACCGTGACCTTCGCCTCCGGGATGGCCGCGATCAGCGCCGTCCTCTTCTCCCTGCTGCGCTCCGGCGACGTGGCGGTCCTGCCCGACGACGGCTACCAGCTGCTGCCCGCCGTCCGCACCCGGCTGGAGAGCTACGGCATCGAGGTCAGGACCGCCCCGACCGGCGGTGACGCCCAGCTCGACGTGCTGGACGGCGCCCGGCTGCTGTGGCTGGAAACCCCATGCAACCCCGGGCTCGACCTCTGCGACGTCCGGCGGCTGGCCGACGCCGCGCACCGTGGGGGCGCGCTCGTCGCCGTCGACAACACCCTCGCCACCCCGCTCGGGCAGCGCCCGCTCGACCTGGGCGCCGACCTCTCCGTCGCCAGCGGCACCAAGGCCCTCACCGGCCACGGCGATCTGCTGCTCGGGTACGTCACCACCCGCGACGCGGCGCTCGCCGACTCCGTACGGCTGTGGCGCAAAACCGTCGGCGCGATCCCCGGCCCCATGGAGAGCTGGCTCGCCCACCGCTCGCTGGCCACCCTCCCGCTCCGGGCCCGCGCCCAGGCGGCCGGGGCGCTGGCGCTCGCCGAGGCGCTGCGCGAGCGCGACGACGTCACCGGGCTGCGCCACCCCGGCCTGCCCTCCGACCCCGGCCACGCCCTCGCCGTGCGGCAGATGCGGCCGGGAATGTTCGGCTGTGTGGTGTCCTTCGTCCTGCCCGACCGGGACCACGCGGAACGGTTCCTCGCCGCGCTGACCCTGGTCGACGACGCCACCAGCTTCGGCGGCGTACGGTCCACGGCGGAGCGGCGGGGCCGGTGGGGCGGCGACGCCGTCCCGGACGGCTTCATCCGTGTCTCGGTCGGCGTCGAGGACCCGGAGGACCTGGTCGCGGACGTCCTCGCGGCCCTGGACACGGCGCGGGACGGGGGCTGAGGCGCCGCCGGGCCGGTCCTGCGCGGGCACGGCGTCCGGGTGGTGGAACGACGGCGTCCGCAGGGTGGGCGAACGCCGTCCCGACCGAACGGGCCTGGTGCTGCTGGGTTTCGTGAGGCGCCGACTGCGGCATCTGTCCCGTATGACCGTACGTCCCGTCGTCAAACGCACCGCCCGGGCGATTCTCCTGGACGGCACCGACCTCGTACTGATCAAGCGCACCAAGCCGGACCGTTCCCCGTACTGGATCACTCCCGGGGGCGGCGTCGAACCCGGGGACGCCACGGTCGTCGCCGCCCTCCACCGCGAACTGGACGAGGAGCTGGGGGCGAAGGTCACCGACGTCGTCCCGGCGTTCGTCGACACCGTCGAGCACTTCGGCGACGACGGGGTGGACGGCGTGAAGGTGCAGCACTTCTTCGTCTGCCGACTGGAGTCGATG
The DNA here is from genome assembly GCF_059553635.1 of Candidatus Streptomyces philanthi. Lineage (NCBI taxonomy): Bacteria > Bacillati > Actinomycetota > Actinomycetes > Kitasatosporales > Streptomycetaceae > Streptomyces > Candidatus Streptomyces philanthi. The sequence goes on along the minus strand of NZ_JCANQV010000007.1, from coordinate 51,946 downwards.
GACCCGTCCCGGCGGCACGGCCCGGAGGTCGACGCCCCGTGCGGCGCGTACGAGATCGTCCGGGTGCCGTTCACCCGCGTCGGCATCGCCTCCGTCGAGGTCGTCCCGCTGTCCCTGCGGCACTACCTGGACGGCAACATCGAGGGCGTGCGCGCGCTGCACGCCCCCGACCTGGGCTGAGACCGGCCGCGCCGCGGGCTCAGCAGCGCGGCCGCCGTGCCGCTGCCACGCCGAAGTAGTCGCCGCCCTTGCGCCGCCGGTCGTCGCTGCCCCAGGCCCGTTCCTCGCGGGAGCGGACGGGCACCTTCTGGAGATGCGGTATGTGTTTGGCGCAGTGGATGTACGCCTCTTCCACCTCGGCCGTCACCCAGAGCCGCGCCCGCCTCCCCGGTACCGGGTCGACCGGCAGACCGGGGTAGCGCAGCCGCATCTCCTCGTCCGGTGTCACCCGCGCCCGGCCGTTGATGTGCAGCCCGATGCGGTCCCGGGTGAAGTCGATCATGAGGATGCCCAGTCGCGGGTTCTCGGTGATGTTGCCCAGGGAGGCCATGACGCCGTTGCCCCGGTACTCGGGATAGGCAAGTAACCGGTCCCCCAGCACCCTCACGAACCCCGGCGGCCCGGCCCGGAACGTGGAGTCACAGGAGCCGTCCCGGTCCGCGGTGGCCAGGAAGAACATCTCCTGCCTCGCCACGAACTCCCGCATCGGCCCGTTGAGATGGTCGAGCACCTGCTCCGCGGCGAAACGCTCGGCCCGTGCGCTGGTGCCCATGGCCTGCTGGAGCAGACGCTCGCCCCCGGGGCCGTCACCCGTCCGTTCGTCGTCCTGCGCTGCCACACCTTCACCCTTCTGCCGAAACCAGCTCCCCGAGGGAGTCGTGCCGCATACGGTCGGACGGTGCCCCGGTCCCCACGTCGCGGATCAAGCCGGGTGGCTCGAAGAGGTACGCGTCGTACTCCCGCCACGGGCCGTAGTGCCGTACGGCGTCGGCGAGTTGATCCCGGACACCGTTGGTCGGCCCGGCACCGGCCGGACCGGTGGCGACGACCGGGCGCACCGACAGCCACGGATGGCCGCGCTCCAGGCGCGGCATCGCGTCGAAGTCGTAGAGATCACGGTCGCTGCGGGCCCCTCACCGACCACCGCACGGCCTTCGCACCCCCGGCAGCCCCACGGGCACCGTCCCCTTCCGGATACCGTGGCCGGCCCCGTTCCGCCGGAGCTCCGCGGGCCCCGCAGGACACCACGGCACATTCCGCACGGCCACCGGAACCGTGATACTCCCCGCCGGGGGCGGTTCACCACGCCATGGGCGGAATCTTTGCGAAAACCGTAATCAGCGGCCGGTGCGCCCCAGTTCGTACGCCTCCCGGAGGTCCCGTCCGCGGTACGCGCAGGAGGCCAGCGCGCTGACGTGGTGATCCCCGTTCACCGCGACGGACACCGGGACGGCCGAGAACAGGTCGGCGTCCGACATCGAGTCCCCGTACGCCACACAGTCCTTTCGGGTCAGCCCGAAACGCGCGCACAGCTCGTCCGCTATCCGGACCTTCGCCGCGGACGAGAGGATGCCCGCCGGCTCCACCGGCTCCCGGAACGGCAGCTCCGGCCAGCGCGAACCGTGTGCCGCGTCGGCGCCCCACGCCAGCAGCCGTTCGACGAAGAAACCGGGCGAGAGCGAGATCACCGCACAGCGCTCACCGCGCGCCCGGATATCGCTCCACACATCCCGGATACCGGACAGCCAGGGAGCGTTCTCGAACGCCGCCGCCACCTGCGTCTCCGTCAGGCCGTCCGCCCAGAGGTCGCACGCCCGCTGGGCGAACCGCGGCGGCGTCAGCTCGCCGGCCGCGAACCCGCGCTCCAGCTCGGCGATCTCCCGCTCCAGCCCCAGCTGCCGCGAGATCTCCACCGCGGCCGCGGAACCGTAGAGCAACGTCCCGTCCATGTCGAACAGATGCAGCTTGGCCATGTGCGCAGCCTAGGCTTCCCGGGGCAAGGCCCTGCCGGGGGCCGCGCCCCCTTGCACCGGCGGACGGTCTCCGGAGGCACCCCCTAAGGTCACGCCCATGAGCCCTGTCGAGATACGCCCCGCGACCGCCGCCGACCTGCCCGAGATCGTCGCCATGCTGGCCGACGACCCCCTGGGCGCCACCCGCGAGACCCCTGACGACCTGGCGCCCTACCGGGCCGCGTACGAGACCCTGGCCGGCGATCCGCATCAGCATCTGGTCGTCGCCGTACGCGACGGACGCACCGTGGGCACCCTCCAGCTCACGGTCATCCCTGGCCTCTCCCGCCGCGGCGCGACCCGCTCGGTCATCGAGGGCGTACGCATCCACGCCGACGAGCGCGGCAGCGGCCTGGGCACCACGCTCATCGAATGGGCCATCGCCACCTCGCGCACCCTCGGCTGCCGGATCGTCCAGCTCACCTCGGACACCAGCCGCGTCGACGCCCACCGCTTCTACGAACGACTCGGCTTCGAGGCGACCCACCTGGGCTTCAAGCTCACGCTCTGACGCCCGGCCCCGGCGCGGCCCGCACTCCTATTACCCCGGGTTACCCCTGGTCATCGGAGGACGGTGACGCGTCCGGAGTATCCATGGGGCCTCCCGTGCGGCCGCGCCGTGCGCGGTGTGCCTTCTGGCGGCAGGCACCACCGCAGTACCGTGCGGGCCGCCCGGTTCGCGCCGGGGCGAGCGGCCCGCCACACACCTCACACCGGGTTCCGTTACGATTTTCTGCCTGGATCGGGAGTTCCGTTACTCCACGACCTGCCCGCAGGCCGTCGCAGAGCAGCGCCGTGGCCCGCCCCCCGAACGCCGTCTCCCCCTCCGCGCTCCGCCGTTCCATGGCGGCGCAGCCCGCCAGCAGTACCCGGACGTCCTCCGGGGTGACGTCCTTCCGTACCGCGCCCGCATCCTGGGCCCTGGCTAGCAATACCCCCAGCGCATCGGCGAAATCCCGCCCGAACCCGGCCTGCCGCGCGTCACTTCCGTGCGCCTCTTCCAGTACCTCGCACAGGGCCTTGTTGCCGGCGGCGTGCCGCACCACCGAGCCCAGGAAACGGAAGAAGACCTCGCCGGGATCGGGCACATCCGCCAGGTCCCGCGCGGCATCGGTGAACAGCTGGATCCGGTCCGCGACCGCCGCCCGGAACAGCGCCTCCTTGGACGGAAAGTGCCGGTAGACGGTACCGGCCCCCACCCCCGCGCGTCGAGCGATCTCTCCAAGCGGAACCCTCAACCCCCTTTCCTCGAAGGCGGATCTGGCCGCCTGGAGCACCAGCGCACGATTGCGCCGCGCATCCGCCCGAACGGGTGATGTACCGGCATCGGCCATCCGTGTCTCTCCCTGAAAACCGACGGCAACCCCTTCGGCAAAGCCCGGGTTGCAAGCGGGTTGTACGTTCCGATTTTACGGAACACTTTCGGGAAGGTCCTCAGCGACGTGACGGGAGACGCGATCAGCGCGAGGCGATCACGAGAGCGACGGACGAGCCGGCCGCCGAAAGCGGGGTTCGAGAAACGAGGGCGACCCGAGAGAGAGGCCCAGGGAGAGCAGAAGCCGTCGAGAGCGCGGTAGCGCGCACGCGCCTCTCGTTCCGTTGCACCCGTTCCGTTTTTACGACCAGGAGAAAAGCACCCCCAAGCCTCGATGGCGTGACACCGGGGCAATTCGAGAGCGAGGGCCGCAGGCACGTCCAGGTGCCCTCGCGAAAGCCCTCTTCGCCCAACTCTCCTTCAGGTTGAGGAAGTTGAAGATCAACAGGGAGGTCCCGGCAGGGAATCCCCCACGAAATCGGCTGACGCCTCAGCGCATTCCACGGCGGCCCGCCGGCCCGGGAGAACACCCAGGACAGATCGGTGACCCCCAGGGCCCTCCACCTCTTCGGACTCCTGACGGCTGGGGCATCGCTTGAGGCGCGCCCATGGCAGCGGTAGCGGCCCTTTGCGCCAGCGCCTACCCCAGGACTTCAGCTGGAGAGACCACCTCTCACTCGCCCCCGAAGGGCATCAACATCCCTACATCAACGGCCACTTGCCGCTCCCTGTACACAAAACGGGGCCTGGTTTCACGTGAAACCAGGCCCCGCGTCAGGGTTCATCGTCCGCAGCCCACCCGGGCTGCCCAGTGGCTCGCCCGCTCAGGAGCCGACGGCCTCCACCGTCGCGTCCCAGGCCGCTCCGGCCGCCTCGGCCGCCGCGTCGGCGTCCACGTCCGCCCCCAGCGCTCGCAGGCCCTCGGCCAGCACCGCCAGGGAGGCCAGCACCACCTCGCGGTCCGCTGCGCGGCCGTAGTGGTTCACCCGGATCATCTCCTCGGCCAGCGCCCCGGCGGCGGCCTGCACGGGAACGTTGCCGTCGGCGGCGAGCGCCGCGGCCACCACGTCCCTCGCGTCCACCCCTTCGGGGGCACGCAGCGTGGTCGCCGCCGGTGCCGCGTCCTCGTCGCGGATCACATACGGCGTCAGCCCGCCGAGCGCTCGCACACCGGCCCGGACCGCCGCCGCTGCCGCACGGTGACGGGTGATGACCGCGTCCAGGCCCTCGGCGCCGACCCGGTCCACGGCCTGCTCCAGGGCGAGCATCTCCAGCTGCGCCGGAGCGTGCGGCAACGCCGTGCGGCCGCCGTCGATCCAGCGCTCCTTCCAGTCCAGCAGCGACAGGTACGAGCGCCGCGGCGCCTGCTCGTTGGCCATGATCCGCTCCCAGGCGCGGGCGCTCACCGAGACCGCGGAGACCCCCGCGGGCCCCGCCAGCGCCTTCTGCCCGCCGATCACGCACAGGTCCACGCCCCATGCGTCGGTGAGCAGCGGCTCCGCCCCCACGGACGCCACCGCGTCCAGCATCAGCAGCGCGCCGTGCTCCCGCACCACGGCACCGATCTCGGCGACCGGGTTGGTGTTGCCGGTCGCCGCCTCGGCGTGCACCAGGCTCACGAACTCGATCTCGGGGTGCTCCCGCAGCGCGTCCGCGACCTGCTGAGCACTCACGGCCCCCGTGAACGGCGCGGAGAGGGTGATGACCTCGGCACCGCAGGACCGCAGCCAGCCACCGAACGTCTCCCCGTACGGCCCGGTGATGACATTGAGCGCCGTGGAGCCGGGCCGTACGGCGGAGCGGATGCACGCCTCCAGCGGCAGCAGCGCCTCGCCCTGCGTCGCCACGACATCGCAGCGGGTGTGCATCAACGCGGCGACCTTGTCCTCGATCCGCGCGAAACGCGCCGCGTCGAGCGGCGGCAGATCGAGCAGAACCGGGGCGTCGGCGTTCACAGTCACGGCAGTCACAGCGACCTTCCAGCGGTAGCGAGCCGCGCGGTGCGGCGGCCCTGGACATCTCGCTCGACTGTACGTCCGTGCCTCACAGGGCCGCCGTACGGCCCGGACCGCCGTCACGTGCGGCCCGCGCCCGCTCAGACCCGCCAGCCCTCCGGGTCCACCCCGCCGGGCACCGTCCCCGCCGGAGCATAGGGCTCCCTGGTGAAGACGAACGTCCCCAGGTCCAGATGGCTGACCGCCCCGTCGGCGGTCCGCTCCACGCGCAGGGTCTCGCCCGTGTAGTAGCCGTCCAGGCCGGTCCAGGTGCCGTCGGGTTCCGCGCGGAACCGCGAGCTGCGGCCCGTTCCGGCCAGCGGGGTGAGCTCCAGTCCGCGTGCGGCGCGCAGCCGCAGCGCGAACGGGTGCGCGCCCCAGTACCAGGGGCCGGTCAGTGCGAGCAGGTCCGGGTCGAGCGGGCCGGGCAGCGGCCGCCACGGTTCGGGGATGCGCGGCTCGCGCTCCGCGACGATCTCCAGCAGATCGGCCGCCAGCCCGCTGATGGCGGGGCCGGACGTGCAGTTGGCCAGCGCGATTCCCGCGAGGTCCTCCTCCGCGTCGGTCCACAGCGCGGCCAGGAACCCCGGCATCGACCCGGTGTGCCCCGCCAGACGGCGCCCGTCCGCGGTCCGCCGCCCCGCGTCGGGGCCGACCGCGTCCCGCCGTACGAGCTGGAGCCCGAGGCCGTAACCCCCGTCCCAGTCCTCCCCCACCGGCGGCACTGCGGGCGCCCGCATTTCCGCGACACCGTCCGCGCTCAGCACGCGCTCGTCACCGCGCAGTAGGAACGCGGCCCAGTGGCAGAGGTCGTCCACCGTGGACCACAGCTGGCCGGCCGGCCCCATCGGGCCGGTGTCGTGCAGCGGCTCGGGGAGCAGTGCGTCGGCCCAGGGATGTACCGCCCAGCCCACCGTGTGCGGTGCCTTCGGCCGGAGCGTCGTCCGGAGCATCCCCAGCGGCTCCAGCACCTCGTCGCGCAGTACCTCGCCCCACGGTGTGCCGCCCCGCAGCCGTTCGACGACGGCGCCCAGCACGGCGTAGCCGGTGTTCGAGTAATGGTGCTGCCGACCGGGAACCAGGCGTCGGGGCCGTTCGCCGAAAAGGTCGGCGGTTCCGGGCCGCAGTGTGCCCTCGGTCCGCTCCCACCAGGGCCCACGCGGTTCGGCGGCCAGGCCGGAGCTGTGGCTGAGCAACTGGGCGAGGGTGACGTCGCCCACCGGAGTCCCTTCCAGGTGCCTGCCGACCGGGTCGTCCAGCCCGAGCAGTCCCTCGTTCCTCAGCCTCATCACCAGTACGGCGATGAACGTCTTGGTGAGCGATCCGATCCGGTACTGCACTCCGCTCCCGGACGGCTCACCGTCCGCGGCCCGCGCCCCGGTCCACACGACCTGTCCGCCCCGGACGACCGCCCCCGTCATCGACGGCGCCCGTCCCTTGGCCTGCCCGACCGCCAGCCGGCGCAGCAGCGCCCGCCGCGTCTCCGGCAGCAACGCGGCGAACTCGTCCCCGCCCGGCCCGTCTCCGGTCGCGTTCTCGTACTCGGGCTCGGCGGATTCCGCGGACGGTGCGATGGTCATCGTGCTCCTCAACGGCCGTTCCAGCTCCAGCGCATACGGACGGGCACCCCGCCCGCCGCCGCTCACTCTCCCTCGACCGACGCGCCCCGCCAACCCCGCCGCCCCGACCGCAGGGGCGCGTCACAGCCGCCTATCCGGCCGCCGCGGCCGCGATCGCCGCGCCGAGCATCGCCTGCTCGTCCTCCGGAAGCCGGCGCGACGCGTGCACCGAATGCAGCGCGGACCGCAGCCGCATCACATCCTCCGCCGTCCCCAGACACCCGAGATACGCGGGCAGTGTCAGTCCCAGCGCCATGAGTTCCGCCCGCGCGCACCACCGCGTCAGCAATTTCCCGACCCGCGCCTCGACCTCCGCCGGAAGCGCCCGCCCGGCATCCGGCGCCGTGTCCCGCAGTCCCTCCGCGACAGCGAACCGGATCCAGTCGCTGTACTGCCCTTCGGGTAGGTCGCCCACCCGTGCAGCGGCCCGTACGAAATGCTCGCGGGCCGTGTCGTCCCGTCCAAGCTGCCGCCATGAGTGGCCCAGTTTCACGTGAAACGAAGGGTAGAACCCGCGGACGCGTTCGTCGCCCACCCGGTCCGCGCGCTCCAGGCACTCCTGGTTCCAGCGGAGCGCTTCCTCGGGGGTGTCCTGGTGCCGGGCGACATAGTGCGCGGCGATGCATGCCTCATAGTCGTCGGTGGCGCTCTCCCACGCCTCTTGGAACAGCGCGAGGGCCGCTCCGCCTGCCCCGGCGCGTAGAACCGGTACCCCGTCACCCCATCCACCCGGGCCGGCCGCAGCACCCCGCAGTCGTCGTAGAACCGCAGCGCACTCGGCGCCACCCCCACCCGCCGCGCGAACGCGCCGATCCCCAGCAATTCCCCGCTGTCCATGACCGCGATTCTGGAACCTCAAGCAACCTGAAGGTCAAAGCCGACGACCAGCGAGCGCGCCTCAGCCGCCGCACCCGGCGGTTCGGCGCTGCTCGGCGCGGTGGGCGGGCATCGAGGATGCGTTGCCATGCCGGTGGTGTCTCGGCGATACGGGAAGAGACCAGATTCAGGTGGCGCGGCCTACTCCGGCGCCTGGAAGCCACCGATCGCCTGCTCAAGGAGTTCGGCCAGCCTCAGCGGGGTGCGGTCCTCGAACATCGGGCCGATGAGCTGCACTCCCACCGGCAGGCCCTCGGGCGACCGGCCCGCTGGTACGGCGGTGGCGGGAAGACCGGGCATGGTGGCCAGACCGGCCCAGACGAGCTGGTCGAAGTACGGATACGCGACGCCGTCGATGTCGATCCGGCGATTCATCAGGTCGGGGTTGTGGTCGTGAGGGAACGCGGGAGTGGGCGTGATCGGACACACCACGGCGTCGAACTCGGTGAACAACTGCCGCCAGCCGTGGCGATGGAGCTCGCGACGGTTGTTCGCCCCGATCCAGTCGCGGTGGCTGAACACCATGGCGCGCAGCCGCGCCGCATCGAGACCCTGGTCGTCTGCGCTCAGTCCGGCGGCGCGGACCTGCAACTGTTCGTACGCTTCGACGGGAAAACGTGCGACGGAACCCGAGAACAGGAACTGCATGTAGAGCACCGCGGCCTCGGCCAGGTCGGGCAGCAGCGGACTGTCCCGCTCGACGCGGGCACCGCCGTCCACAAGCGCGTCGGCCACCCGGCCCACGCCCGCCCGCACAGCGGCCCCGGTCGGAAGAAGTGGATGCTCGTCGAGGACCAGGACCCGGAAGTCGCGAAGCCGCTCGTGGCGCGCGGGCGGCAGCGTCAGGTGGTACGCCGTCCCGAGCGTCAGCGGGTCCGGTCCAGCCATGACGTCGAGCAGGAGCGTGAGGTCGCGAGCGGTGCGTGCCATCGGGCCGGCGACGGCGAGGTCGTGCTCGACCGGCAGGACCGGACCGGGCGGCGCGAGCATACCGCGGCTCGCCACCAGCCCGAGTGTTGGTTTGTGCCCGTAAATGCCGCAGAAATGCGCGGGAGTGCGCAAGGAACCGGCGAGGTCGGAGCCGATGGACAGCGCGCCGAATCCGGACGCGAGAGCAGCCGCCGATCCGCCGGAGGATCCGCCCGATGTACGACGGTGGTCCCACGGGTTATTGGTGGTGCCGTAGATCTCGTTGAAGCTCTGTATGTCCTGCAGCCCCAGGGGCACATTGGTCTTCCCCAGTATCACCGCGCCCGCGGCCTTGAGCCGCGATGCCTGCACCGCGTCCTCGGCCGGCATGTGGCCCCGGTGCGGCGGCAGCCCCCAGGTCGTGGGCAGACCCGCGACGTTGCAGGACTCTTTGACCGTCACCGGAATGCCGAGCAGCGGCCGGTCCTCACCGCGGGCGCGCGCCCGGTCGGCACCGCGCGCGGCGGCCCGTGCACGGTCGAAGTCCGGCACACAGATCGCGTTGATCGCATCGTTGTCCCGCTCAATACGGGCGATCGCCTCATCGGTCAGTTCCGCCGAGGTCACTTCCCCGGCACGCAAGGCAGCCGTGAGTTTTTCGGCCGTCAGAAAATTCCACTCCATGAATCCGACCGTATGCGCCTTCGAAAAGGGCACGAAATCCCGTTTCATACAATGGGGTTGGGGATTTCCGAAAACTCGTGGCGGCCTCTCCGGCCACGGAGGTCAGGCACCGATCACGTCTGTGCCATGTCCACGAACCGCGAGTAGTGGCCCTGGAACGCCACCGTGATCGTCGCGGTCGGGCCGTTACGGTGCTTGGCGACGATCAGGTCGGCCTCGCCGGCGCGGGGGGATTCCTTCTCGTAGGCGTCCTCGCGGTGCAGCAGGATGACCATGTCGGCGTCCTGCTCGATCGAACCTGATTCACGGAGATCCGAGACCATCGGCTTTTTGTCCGTGCGCTGTTCGGGACCACGGTTCAGCTGGGACAGCGCGATGACGGGGAGTTCGAGTTCCTTGGCGAGCAGCTTGAGGTTACGTGACATGTCCGAGACCTCCTGCTGGCGGCTCTCGGCGCGCTTGGAGCCGCCGGACTGCATCAGCTGGAGGTAGTCGATGACCACCAGTTTCAGTTCGTTGCGCTGCTTGAGGCGCCGGCATTTGGCGCGGATCTCCATCATCGACAGGTTCGGCGAGTCGTCGATGTAGAGGGGTGCCGCGGAGACGTCCGGCATCCGGCGGGCCAGTCGCGTCCAGTCCTCGTCGGTCATGCTGCCGGACCGCATGTGGTGCAGCGCCACGCGCGCCTCGGCGGACAACAGACGCATCGCGATCTCGTTGCGTCCCATTTCGAGGGAGAAGATCACGCTCGGGAGGTTGCTCTTGATGGAGCACGCGCGGGCGAAGTCGAGCGCGAGGGTGGACTTACCCATGGCCGGGCGGGCCGCGATGACGATCATCTGGCCCGGGTGCAGGCCGTTGGTCAGGGCATCGAGGTCCGTGAAGCCGGTGGGCACGCCCGTCATCTGGCCCTGGCGCGAGCCGATGGCCTCGATCTCGTCGAGCGCGCCCTCCATGATGTCGCTGAGGGGGAGGTAGTCCTCGCTGGTGCGCTGCTCGGTGACGGCGTAGATCTCCGCCTGCGCGCGGTTGACGATCTCGTCGACGTCGCCGTCGGCTGCGTATCCCATCTGCGTGATCCGGGTACCGGCCTCGACGAGGCGGCGCAGCACGGCCCGCTCGTGGACGATCTCTGCGTAGTACTCGGCGTTCGCGGCGGTCGGCACGGACTGGACGAGGGTGTGCAGATACGATGCGCCGCCCACTCGGCCGATCTCGCCGCGCTTGGTCAGCTCGGCCGCGATGGTGATCGGGTCGGCCGGCTCGCCCTTGGCGTAGAGGTCGAGGATCGCCTGGTAGACCAGCTCGTGGGCGGGGCGGTAGAAGTCCTCGCCCTTGAGGACCTCCACGACGTCCGCGATGGCGTCCTTGGACAGCAGCATGCCGCCGAGCACGGACTGCTCGGCGTCCAGGTCCTGCGGCGGGACGCGTTCGAAGCCGCCGGCCCAGGAGCCGTCGTCCTCGCGGTCGGGCCGGTCACCGCGTTTGCCCTCGCCCCGACGGGAGCGGGCGGCCGGCAGCCGGCCCTCCGGACCGGAGTCCGCCCAGGTGTCATCCATGGGCTCGGGAATGCTCACCCCGGCACCTCCTCCCGTCCGCGGCGCGGACCTTGCCGTGCCCCTTCTTTCTTACGGCACGGCTCTGACAATCGAGACGCCCGACTGCGGTTACGGCGCGTCGAGTTCGGATGGTCCTCCGGCCGGACGAGACGGCGGGCGCCGCACCACGGTAGGCCCGCGCGCACCGTCCGCCAATCTGGTTATCCACAGGCCATGTGGATGACCGGCCCTCTTCTGTGGAGAACTCCCCGGAACCTGTGCACAGCACGGGGGAAACTACTGTGGACAAGCACACAATCACCCCACTCGCACCGCTCTGACCTGCACCTTTCTCATCCATAGGCTGTGGGGGAGAAAAACTTCGGCAACCTGTTCAAGATCGCGACAAACGGCACGGAGAAGGGAGCTCCGCACCACGGAAAGTAAGGAGTGAGAGCCCTTTACATCTCTTACCTGTGGAAGATTAGATTGTGCGCATGACACAGGCTCCCGCGACGCCGCGGCACACCGCCCGCCGCCACGACCGCGAGATCATCGCGCTCGCCCTCCCCGCCTTCGGCTCCCTCGTCGCGGAACCCCTCTTCGTCATGGTGGACAGCGCCGTCATCGGCCACCTCGGCACCCCCCAGCTGGCCGGCCTGGGCGTCGCCGCCGCGCTGCTCACCACCGCCGTCTCCGTCTTCGTCTTCCTCGCCTACGCGACCACCGCCGCGGTCGCCCGCCGGGTCGGCTCCGGTGATCTGCCCGCCGCCATCCGGCAGGGCATGGACGGCATCTGGCTCGCCCTCCTCCTGGGCGCCGCGGTGATCGCGGTGGTGCTGCCCACCGCTCCCCGGCTCGTGGAACTCTTCGGCGCCTCCGGCACCGCCGCACCGTACGCCACGACCTATCTGCGCATCAGCACACTCGGTATCCCCGCGATGCTCATCGTGCTCGCCGCCACAGGGGTCCTCCGCGGCCTCCAGGACACCAGGACCCCCTTGTACGTGGCCATCGGCGGTTTCTCCGCCAACGCCGCGCTCAACCTCGGCCTTGTCTACGGTGCCGGACTCGGCATCGCCGGCTCCGCCTGGGGCACGGTCATCGCCCAGTGCGGCATGGCGGCCGTCTACCTCGCCGTGGTGATCCGCGGGGCCCGTCGGCACGGTGCCTCGCTGCGGCCCAACGCGGCCGGGATACGGGCGAGCGCCCAGGCCGGCGTGCCGCTCCTGGTACGCACCCTGTCGCTGCGCGCCGTCCTCATGATCGCCACCGCGGTCGCCGCTCGGCTCGGTGACGCGGAGATCGCCGCCCATCAGATCGTCCTCACTCTCTGGTCCCTGCTCGCCTTCGCCCTCGACGCCATCGCCATCGCCGGACAGGCGATCATCGGCCGCTACCTCGGCGCGGGCGATCCCGACGGCGCCAGGGCCGCCTGCCGCCGCATGGTCCAGTGGGGCATCGCCTCCGGCGTCGTCCTGGGCCTCCTCGTCGTTCTCGCACGGCCGCTCTTCGTCCCGCTCTTCACCTCGGACCCCGCCGTACGCGACCCCCTGCTCGTCACCCTGCTGGTCGTCGCGCTCGTCCAACCGGTCTCCGGCATCGTCTTCATCCTCGACGGGGTGCTGATGGGCGCGGGCGACGGGCCCTATCTGGCGGGCGCGATGCTGGTGACACTGGCGGTCTTCGCCCCGGTGGCGCTCGCCGTGCCCGCCCTCGGCGGCGGATTGACGGCCCTGTGGTGGGCCATGGGTCTGATGATGACCGTCCGCCTGCTGACACTGTGGCTGCGGGCCCGCTCGGGCCGGTGGATTGTGATCGGAGCCTCCCGCTGACCCTCGCCCAATCCACGAAGTGATGTTGATAATGACCGTGTGCGACTGCTTGCCAGGAAATCCGTCCTGCCTCTGACGTTGGTGGTCCTCGGAGCGGCCACCGTGGTGGGCTATGCCACGGAACAGGGCGGAACATCCGGTGATGCCCTCGCGGCCGGCGGGCACGGCGGCTTCGGCAAGTCGGGTGAGCCGGGCGAGTCCGGCGAGCCACCTCGCGACCAGGACCCCTCGGCGACGGCGCCGACCGACGAGGGCAGCGCCTACACCCCCCGTCGTACCGAGGAGAACGCCCGGATTGGCGCGATCTTCGAGAAGGACGACTCCGGCGACCACTTCTGCACCGGGAGCGTGGTGCAGAGCCCCGGCCGCAACATGCTGGTCACCGCCGCGCACTGCGCCGTCGAGAACTCGACCGGGAAGCCCGTCGACGACCTGGTCTTCGCCCCGGACTACCGCGACGGCGACGAACCCACCGGCCTGTGGAAGGTCAAGAAGGTGATCGTCGACGACCGCTGGAAGAAGTCGAACGACGAGGACTTTGACGTCGCCTTCCTCATCCTCGACGACAAGAAGGGCAAGAAGATCGAGGACGTCCTGGGCGGCAACAGTCTCGGCACCGACCGCGGCTACCACAACGAGGTCAAGATCACCGGCTATCCCACCAGCCGCAATACCCCGATCTCCTGCCAGAACCGCACCACGAAGTACAGCGACACCCAGCTCCGCATCCAGTGCACCGACTTCGAGGGCGGTACGAGCGGCAGCCCCTGGCTCATCGACTTCGACGACAAGAGCCGCTCCGGCACCGTCATCGGCGTCCTCGGCGGCCATGAGGGCGGCGGCGACGAGGACGACGTGTCCTACGCGGTGTACTTCGGCGACGAGATCGCGAAGCTGTACCAGCGGGCCCAGGACGAGGACTGACCGTACCCACGGCGAAGGGCCGCACCCCGGTGACGGAGTACGGCCCTTCGGCGTGACGCTACGGTGCTCAGGCGGCGATGACCTCGACGCCGAGCTTCGCGACGACCTCGGCGTGCAGACGCACGGAGACCTGGTGCGCGCCCAGGGTCTTGATCGGCGAGCCCAGCTCGACGCGACGCTTGTCGACGTCCGGACCACCGGCGGCCTTGATCGCCGAGGCGACGTCGGCCGGGGTGACGGAGCCGAACAGGCGGCCGGCCTCGCCGGCACGCACGGCGAGCTTCACCTTGACGCCCTCAAGCTGGCCCTTGATCTCGTTGGCCTGCTCGATCGTGGCGATCTCGCGGATCTTGCGACCGCGGCGGATCTGCTCGACGTCCTTCTCGCCACCCTTGGTCCAGCGGATCGCGAAACCGCGCGGGACCAGGTAGTTGCGGGCGTAACCGTCCTTGACGTCCACGACGTCGCCGGCGGTGCCGAGGCCGGAGACCTCGTGGGTGAGGATGATCTTCATGATTCGGTCACCCTTCCCTTAGCGCGCAGTGGAGGTGTAGGGCAGCAGCGCCATCTCACGGCTGTTCTTCACGGCCGTGGCGACGTCACGCTGGTGCTGGGTGCAGTTGCCGGTGACCCGGCGGGCACGGATCTTGCCGCGGTCGGAGATGAACTTCCGCAGCAGGTTCGTGTCCTTGTAGTCGACGTAGGAGATCTTCTCCTTGCAGAACACGCAAACCTTCTTCTTAGGCTTGCGAGCAGGCGGCTTCGCCATTGTCTCTCTCCAGTAAATTCAAGAAGTGTGTGCTGACGCCCTTGGGCCCCAGGCCGTTCCGCTGTGCCGTTTCACGTGAAACAACGCGTCGTTTCACGTGAAACAGCGCACGCGAGCGGCCGTACGGACCTAGAAGGGCGGCTCGTCCGAGTAGCCGCCGCCGGAGTTTCCGCCGGAGTTCCCACCCCAGCCACCGCCGCCACCCTGCTGGCCACCGCCGGCAGGACCGCTGGTCGCCCAGGGGTCGTCGGCGGGAGCACCGCCGCCCTGCTGGCCGCCGCCGGGGCCGCCGCCCCAGCCGCCGCCACCCTGCTGACCACCGCCGAAGCCGCCGCCCTGGCCACCGCGACCACCGGTCTTGGTGATCTTGGCCGTGGCGTTCTTCAGACTCGCGCCCACTTCCTCGACGTCGAGCTCGTAGACCGTGCGCTTCACGCCTTCGCGGTCCTCGTACGACCGCTGCTTGAGACGGCCCTGGACGACCACGCGGGTGCCCCGCGTGAGGGACTCGGCGACGTTCTCCGCCGCCTGACGCCACACCGAGCAGGTCAGGAACAGGCTCTCGCCGTCCTTCCACTCATTGGTCTGACGGTCGAAGGTGCGGGGGGTGGACGCGACGCGGAACTTCGCGACCGCCGCACCGGACGGGGTGAAGCGCAGCTCGGGGTCGTCGACAAGATTGCCGACGACCGTGATGACGGTCTCGCCTGCCATGGGGGAACCTCTCGGCGGGTGTGCTGCTGGCTGCTGGTGTTGCTGCTACTCGGACCCGATCACCGCTGGCGCGTGAGCGCTCAGTGGGTCTCGGGACGGAGGACCTTGGTCCGGAGGACCGACTCGTTCAGGTTCATCTGACGGTCGAGCTCCTTGACGACCGCAGGCTCGGCCTGCAGGTCGATGACCGAGTAGATGCCCTCGGGCTTCTTGTTGATCTCGTACGAGAGACGACGACGGCCCCAGGTGTCGACCTTCTCGACCTTGCCGTTGCCCTCACGGACGACGGAAAGGAAGTTCTCGATCAGGGGGGCGACGGAGCGCTCCTCCAGATCGGGGTCGAGGATGACCATCACCTCGTAGTGACGCATGTGGAACCCACCTCCTTTGGACTCAGCGGCCACGGTCGTTCCGTGGCAGGAGGGTCGTGATGCGTTCCGCGCCGCGCCGCCCGGGGGAATCCGGGCATACACGGGCGCAGACCGTACAGAGTACCTGCCTCAGGGCTTCCGGTTGAAATCCGCCCAGGAGAGCCCTCACCCTGGGACACAACGGGTGTGAGCGGCGTTACAGATCGCCGCCCTCTCTTTGGGAGGTGCCGCATGGCACAGGCAATACGGACCCAGCGCAGCCTGCTCTCGCTCCTGAACAGCGACGGGAAGGCGCATCCGGTCGAGAACACCCTCGCCGTCGTCACTCTTCTGCTCGGCGCCACCGCATTCCTGACCGCCCAATTCCCCCATCTCCACCTGTTGAGCTCCTGGACCGGCCTGATCGGGGTCTGTACCGGTGCGTGGGGCCAGTTCGTCTCCGCGACGACCGGTGAACGCTTCCTGCTGATCATCGGGCTCGGCGCATCGGCCCTCGGCCTCTTCCTCGGCATGGCCCACGGCGGGCTGTTCGGCGGCGTCATCGGCTGACGGCCGGACGCAGGCGGGCGCGGGCTCCCGTACACCCGCACGGGGTGCTCCCCAGTAGGCTTCGGCGCGAGAGCCGGAGCCCCGACCACACGGGGACACACCTGCCGAGGAGCGCCCCGCATGAGCCTGACCCTGAGGACCATCAGCCGAGAGCAGCATCTGGCGTACATCCAGAGCCTGCCGGCGGCGAGCCACATGCAGGTCCCGGCCTGGGCTGACGTCAAGTCCGAGTGGCGGTCGGAGAGCCTGGGGTGGTTCGACGGCACCGGTGAGATGGTCGGCGCGGGTCTGGTCCTCTACCGTCAGCTCCCCAAGATCAAGCGCTACCTCGCATATCTGCCCGAGGGGCCGGTGATCAACTGGTTCGCGCCGAATCTGGACGAGTGGCTGAAGCCCATGCTCAGCCATCTCAAGCACCAGGGTGCGTTCTCCGTGAAGATGGGCCCGCCGGTCATCATCCGCCGCTGGGACGCCGCGGCGATCAAGTCCGGCATCCAGAACCCGGAGGCCAAGCGCCTGCGGGACGTCGAGGCGACGTTCATCGAGCCCCGCGCCTTCGAGGTCGCCGACCGGCTGCGCCGCATGGGCTGGCAGCAGGGCGAGGACGGCGGCGCCGGGTTCGGCGATGTGCAGCCCCGCTACGTCTTCCAGGTGCCGCTGGCCAACCGCTCACTTGAGGATGTCCACAAGGGCTTCAACCAGCTGTGGCGCCGCAACATCAAGAAGGCCGAGAAGGCCGGCGTCGAGGTCGTCCAGGGCGGCTACCAGGACCTGGCCGAGTGGCAGCGGCTCTACGAGATCACCGCAGAGCGTGACCGTTTCCGTCCGCGTCCGCTCGGCTACTTCCAGCAGATGTGGTCCGCGCTCAACAGCGAGGACCCCAACCGCATGCGGCTGTACTTCGCCCGGCACGAGGGCGAGAACGTGGCCGCCGCCACGATGCTGATCGTCGGGGGCCATGTCTGGTACTCCTACGGCGCCTCGGCCAACCACAAGCGCGAGGTCCGGCCGTCCAACGCCATGCAGTGGCGGATGCTGCGCGACGCCTACGCGCTGGGCGCCACGGTCTACGACCTCCGGGGCATCGGTGATGTGCTGGAGGACAGCGACCACCTCTTCGGCCTGATCCAGTTCAAGGTCGGCACCGGCGGCGAGGCGGCCGAGTACCTCGGTGAGTGGGACTTCCCGCTCAACAAGCTGCTGCACAAAGCGCTCGACATCTACATGTCGCGCCGCTGACCCCACCCCACTGTTCCTCTCCCCCCACTCCCCAGCCACGAGAAAGGTTCCGGGCCGGCCATGGCGCTCACCCTCTACGTCGACACCGCGCGCTGGCGGGCGCATCAGCAGAGCGTTCTCCAGCAGTTCCCCGGGCTGGTCCCGGTCTGCAAGGGCAACGGCTACGGCTTCGGCCACGAGCGTCTGTCCGAAGAAGCGACGCTGCTCGGTTCCGATCTCCTGGCCGTCGGCACGACCTACGAAGCCGCCCGCATCAAGGACTTCTTCAGCGGCGACCTGCTCGTCCTCACGCCCTTCCGGCACGGCGAGGAGCCGGTGCCGCTGCCCGACCGCGCGATCCGTTCGGTCTCCTCGGTCGAGGGGGTCAGCGGCCTGGTCGGCGCCCGGGTCGTCATCGAGGTCATGAGCAGCATGAAGCGGCACGGCGTCCTGCCGGAGGACCTGCCGAAGCTGGCCGCGTCCATCGAGGACGTCCGCCTGGAGGGCTTCGCGATCCACCTGCCGCTGGACCGCGCCGACGGCTCCGACGCCGTCGAGGAGGTCATCGGCTGGATGGACCGTCTGCGGGCCGCCCGGCTGCCGCTGCACACGATGTTCGTCAGCCATCTCAAGGCCGAGGAGCTCGCCCGCCTCCAGCAGCAGTTCCCGCAGACCCGGTTCCGCGCCCGGATCGGCACCCGGCTGTGGCTGGGCGACCACGAGGCGACGACGTACCGCGGCTCCGTCCTCGACGTCACCCGGGTCTCCAAGGGCGACCGCTTCGGCTACCGCCAGCAGAAGGCCGCCTCGGACGGCTGCCTGGTCGTCGTGGCGGGCGGCACCTCGCACGGCGTCGGTCTGGAGTCGCCCAAGGCCCTGCACGGGGTGATGCCCCGGGCGAAGGGCGTGGCCCGCGCCGGGCTGGCGACCGTCAACCGCAACCTCTCGCCGTATGTGTGGGCCGGCAAGCAGCGGTGGTTCGCCGAGCCGCCGCACATGCAGGTCTCGATCCTGTTCGTCCCCGGCGACGCCCCCGAGCCGAAGGTGGGCGAGGAGCTGGTAGCGCATCTGCGGCACACCACCACGCAGTACGACCGCCTCGTGGAGCACTGACCGCACGGCACCCTCCACCGACGCCGAGGGGCCCGGTGCGCGCGGACATCCGCCGCGCGCCGGGCCCCTCCGTCGTGTCCGGCCACCGGACTCATTTCCGGGCGGTACCCCAGCTGACCTGTGGAACCGCCTCGAACCGCACCGCGTGCCGCGAGCTGCCGGTGACCCGTCCCAGGGTGAAGACGTCGGGGGCGTGGTCCAGGACGCCGCCCGAGGGGTCGTCGGCGCCGTCGCGGCGCACCACGTCGCGCTCCGGCAGCAGGATGTCGCGGACGACGACGGCGCACAGGTAGAGGGTGCCCAGCAGATGGACGGCGATCACGAGCTGGTAGCCCTCCACCGGCAGTCCCTGGTGCTTGTCGCCGTTGCCGAGGTAGGCGAGGTACATCCAGATGCCCAGGAAGTACATGACCTCGCATGCCTGCCAGATCAGGAAGTCACGCCAGCGCGGCCTGGCCAGCGCGGCCAGCGGGATCAGCCACAGGACGTACTGCGGCGAGTAGACCTTGTTGGTCAGGACGAACAGCGCGACGACGAGAAAGGCGAGCTGCGCGAACCGCGGACGGCGCGGCGCGGCGAACGTCAGCAGGGCGAGCGCGGCGCAGCCCACCAGCATCAGGAGCGTGGCGTAGACATTGGCGTTCTCCAGGGGGTTGCCGGTGCGCTGTGAGATCAGCAGCCAGACCGAGCCGAAGTCGATGGGGCGCTCCTGGCTGAAGGTGTAGAACTTCGCCCAGCCCTCGCGGAGGTGGAAGCCGGTTCCGTCGTACGCGATCATCACGGGCAGGTTCACCACGAGCCAGGAGGCCGCGGCACCGCCCAGCGTCCTGCCGTAGGCGCGCCAGGTCCCGGCGCGCCAGCACAGCACCAGCAGCGGTCCCAGCAGCAGTACGGGGTAGAGCTTCGCCGCGGTCGCCAGCCCGATCAGGAGTCCGGCGGCGACCGGTCGGCGCCGTGACCACATCAGCATGCCGGCGGCGGTGAGGGCGACGGCCAGCAGGTCCCAGTTGACGGTGGCGGTCAGGGCCAAGGCCGGTGCCAGGGCGACCAGCAGACCGTCCCAGGGGCGCCGCCGGTGGGTGCGGGTCACACAGACCGCGATCACCACGGCGCACACCATCAGCATGCCCGCGTTCACCAGCCAGTAGATCTGCTCGCGGTGCTGGAGCGCGCCCCCGTGCGGGGTCAGCCAGGAGGCCACTTCCATGAAGAGGCCGGTGAGCACCGGGTACTCCAGGTACTCCATGTCGCCGGGCAGCCGGTTGAAGTACGGGATGAGTCCGTCGGCGAATCCCCGGCCCGCGTAGAGGTGGGGGATGTCGGAGTAGCAGGCGTGGGTGTACTGGGCGGTGGCGCCGAAGAACCAGCCGCCGTTGTAGCAGGGCAGTTTCTGCACCATGCCGAGCGCGAACACACCGATGGCGACCAGCGCGATGATCCGGACCGGCGTCAGCCTGCTCGTCCCGAGCAGCGCGCGCCGGCCGATCGGCCCTCCGATCAGCTCGCTGCCGGAAGCGGCCACCTCGTCCCGCTGCGTGGGCCGTACCGGCTCGTCCTGTCGCACGCTCGTCATGCGCCCATCCTGCCGCACCGTCTGTGCCGGAACGTGGAGAAGCCCCCGCCCGGTCGAGCCGGGTCGGGGGCTTCTCCGCACCGCGTTTCACGTGAAACAGGGACGCCGTTTCACGTGAAACCGACGACGATCATGAATCGTGGCCGCCTGGTGTGCCACCGATCCAATCCCCGCCAGGGCCTGCCCCACCCGTGGACGGATCAGGCGTCTCGGTCTCCTCACCACCGGTGGCACCGCCCGGCCTGCCGCCCGGTCCTCCACCGGGGCCACCGCCGGGACCGCCGCCCGGTCCTCCACCGGTGGCTGCCCCACCGGTGTCCTGGCACTCCGGGTCCCATTCCGCACAGGTCTCGGTCGCGGTCGGGCTCGGCGAGTGCGACGGGGTGGCGGGCTCCGACGGCTCCTTGGACGGCGTCGGCGAGTGCTCCGGCTCCTGTGTGGGGGTCGGGCTGTTCTCCGGCATACCCGGCTCGTCGACCTGCTGGCCGATGGGCTGAGCCGTCGGGAAGGGCTCCGCGGGGGTGCCCTCCAGCGCCTTCAGCATGTACTCGGTCCACACCTCGGTCGGCAGCGCACCACCGTGAATGGAGTCGAAGCCGCCGACGCCGTTCATCGACAGCTGGCGCGGGTTGTGCGGGTCCTCACGGAACATCGTGACCGCCGTCGAGAGCCGCGGGGTGTAGCCGACGAACCAGGCCGACTTGTTCTCGTCGGTGGTACCGGTCTTGCCCGCCGCCGGCCGGCCCAGGCGCTGCGCTTCCTTGGCCGTACCGTTCTGGATGACGTTCTCCAGCGTCTTGGTCACGTTGTTGGCGATGTTCGGGTTCATCGCCGTTTCCTGGCTCGGCTTCTTGAACTCCGGCAGGGTCTCACCGTGGTGCACCACCTTGGTCACCGAGTACGGCTCCACCTTCATGCCTTCCTTGGCGAACGTGGCATAGGCGTTCGCCATGCGGATGGCGCTCGGGGTGGAGGTGCCCAGGGCGAAGGACGGGTTGAGGTTCTTGTCGAAGCTGCCCTCGGAGATGCCCGCCCTCTCGGCCATGTCCCGCACCTTGCTCATGCCGACATCCATGCCGAGCTGGACGAACGGGGTGTTGACGGACTGCTCCATGGCCTTGGTCAGCGTGATGTAGCCCCAGGGGTGCGGGCTCTCGTTCACCTGGTAGAAGGGCGTGTTGTCCTTGTTGAGGACGTAGTTGCCGTCGGCGTCCTTGACCTTGAGGTGGTCATTGCCGTTGTACCGGCTGTCGGGTGACAGTGGCTGCCCCCCGCTCGCCTTCGTCCCGTACTCCATCGCCGCCGCGAGGACGAACGGCTTCCATGTGGAGCCGACGGGCACGCCGAATGTGTCGGCGTTGTTGCTGAAGTGCCCCTTGTCGAATCCCTCGCCGCCGTACAACGCGACGATCTTGCCCGTCCCCGGCACCACCGAGGCGGCACCGAACTGGACGTACCTGTCCTTCTCCCGCTTGTCGGGGTTGATGTAGCGCTTGTCGACCTTCTTCACCGAGTCGGCGAGCGCCTTGACCTTCTTCTTCTCGAAGGTCGTGTAGATCTGGTAGCCGCCCTTGTCGAACACCGCCGGGCTCATACCGGTGGTCTTGAGCACGTACTTCTTGGCGGTGTCCATCAGGTAGCCGACCTGTCCGGCCTTGCCGGCCGTCGCCTTCGGCGTCTTGGGCATCGGGAACTTGGTGTACTTGGCGCGCTCGGCCTTGCTCATCAGCCCCACCTCGACCTCGCGGTCGAGGATCCACTTCCACCGTTCCTTGGCGCGCCTGGTGTTCTCCCGGGGCGAGGAGTGCGGCCCCATGCCTCCGGCGGGGTCGTAGAGATCGGCGCCCTTGAGGACGGCCGCCAGCAGGGCGCTCTCGTCGGGCTTCAGCTTGGAGGCGTCCTTGCCGTAGTACGACTGGGCGGCGGCCTGGATGCCCAGGGAGCTACGGCCGAAGTAGCTGGTGTTGAGGTACCCCTGGAGGATCTTGGGCTTGTAGTCGGTCTTCCACCCCAGCTTGATGGCGATGAACAGCTCTTTGATCTTGCGGTCGAGCGTCTGCTCCTGGGTCAGCATCGCGTTCTTGACGTACTGCTGAGTGATCGTCGAGGCACCCTGGACCTCTCCGCCCGTCGCCATGTTCCTCACGGCGCGCAGGATGCCCTTCGGGTCCACACCCGAGTCATGCCAGAAATTTTCGTTCTCCGCCGCGATAGCCGCGTTCTGCATCGACTTAGGAACGTCGGAGATATCGACGATCTGCCGGTTCGTCTGACCGTCCCGGACCATCACTTCGCCGTTGGCCCAGTAGTAGACGTTGTTCTCCTGCTGGGCAGCGGCCTTCTCGTTGGGTACCTCTACCAGGGCCAGACCTATGCCCGCGGCCGCGACCATCAGGCCGAAGAACCCGATGCACAGCCCGGAGACGAGCTTCCACGACGGCACGAAGCGGCGCCAGCCGTCACGGCCCGCCCTCGGGTAGTCGATGAAGCGCTTCTTGCCCGGGTTCCCACCGCGTCCGCGCCCCCGCCCGCCGTCGGCACCGCCACCGCCGGCACGGAGCCCGCGACCGCCACCCCGGCCACCGCCCGAGCCCATCGCGGCGGAATCGGACGAACGCCTGCGGCCACCCCGCTGTGCGGCCCGGCGCGCCTCGGCCCGTCCGCCCGCCGGCCTGTCCTGGTCCGGCTCGGCAGAGCCATGCGAAGGTGCCCCACGGCGCCTCGATGACTGCTGTGCGGCGCGTCGGGCCGCAGCACGCCCACCACCCTGGGATTGTGGTGGTTTGCGACGGTGCTCGCTCATGGAACGGATACTCCTCGGGCAGGCGCGCTATCTCGTCGCCTGAAGGCGGCAGTTGACTTCGGATCCCCCCGGAGCGCGGACCGTGTCCGGATACACGGACCGCGCCGCACCGGGGACGGTGACGCCATATGAGGGCGCGTGGTTCCCGGCACTTTGCATGCCGCACAGACTACGCACGGCCAAAACCTGCCCACTGTTGAAATTCACTCCAAATCAGTCAGCCGGTGACGACGAATCAGCGATGTGACGCCGTTCACCACTCCCACCCTTGTTCCGGCCTGGACGCCGTTCTATCGTCTGGATGTATCGAATCGATACATCAGCACGAGATAAAGAACGCACGAGGCCAGGAGGCGGAGGGTGAGCAGACGTTCCGGCATCCTCGAATTCGCCGTCCTGGGACTGCTCCGCGAATCCCCTCTGCACGGCTATGAGCTCCGCAAGCGGCTCAACACCTCGCTCGGGGTCTTCCGTGCGTTCAGCTACGGCACCCTCTACCCCTGCCTCAAGACGCTGGTCGCACATGGCTGGCTCGCCGAGGACACGGGCCGTTCCCCGGAGGGTGCGCCCGCCACGGGGCTGACCGGCCGCCGGGCAAAGATCGTCTATCGATTGACCACAGCGGGCAAGGAGCACTTCGAGGAGCTGCTCACCCACTCCGGCCCGGACGCATGGGAGGACGAACACTTCGGCGTCCGCTTCGCGTTCTTCGGCCAGACGTCGCGCGACGTACGGATGCGCGTGCTCGAAGGCCGCCGCAGCCGGCTGGAGGAGCGCCTCGAAAAGATGCGCACCTCCTTGGCCCGCAGCCGGGAACGGCTGGACGACTACACCCTCGAACTCCAACGCCATGGCATGGAGTCCGTGGAACGCGAGGTCCGTTGGTTGAACGGCCTCATCGAGAGTGAACGCGCCGGACGCGACCGGCACGCCCCGGGATTCACGGAGCGGCACAAGCAGGATCAGTCAGGGGACACGGACGGTCCGTCCCGGCGCCAGGGTGATTCCCGGCCGGCCCCGTCCGACGACACCACCACATGAGGCCCTGTCAGGGCTTCAGCGAAAACACAGGGAGCAGCCGGAAATGGGTTCGGTTCGCGTAGCCATCGTCGGTGTGGGCAACTGCGCCACTTCGCTGGTACAGGGCGTCGAGTACTACAAGGACGCCGCCCCGGACAGCCGTGTGCCCGGCCTCATGCACGTGCAGTTCGGCGACTACCACGTGCGGGACATCGAGTTCGTGGCCGCCTTCGACGTGGATGCCAAGAAGGTCGGTCTCGACCTCGCGGACGCCCTCGGCGCAAGCGAGAACAACACCATCAAGATCTGCGACGTACCGCAGACCGGCGTGACGGTCCAGCGCGGCCACACCCTCGACGGTCTGGGCAAGTACTACCGCATGACGATCGAGGAGTCCTCTCAGGCCCCGGTCGACGTCGTCCAGATCCTCAAGGACAAGCAGGTCGATGTGCTCGTCTGCTACCTCCCCGTCGGTTCCGAGGAGGCGGCGAAGTACTACGCGCAGTGCGCCCTCGACGCCAAGGTCGCGTTCGTCAACGCCCTCCCGGTCTTCATCGCCGGCACCAAGGAGTGGGCGGACAAGTTCACCGAGGCCGGCGTCCCGATCGTCGGTGACGACATCAAGTCCCAGGTCGGCGCCACCATCACGCACCGTGTGATGACCAAGCTGTTCGAGGACCGGGGTGTCGTCCTCGACCGCACGATGCAGCTGAACGTCGGCGGCAACATGGACTTCAAGAACATGCTGGAGCGCGAGCGCCTGGAGTCCAAGAAGATCTCCAAGACCCAGGCCGTCACGTCCCAGATCAAGGACCGCGACCTGGGCGAGGACAACGTCCACATCGGTCCCTCGGACTTTGTCGCCTGGCTCGACGACCGCAAGTGGGCCTATGTCCGCCTGGAGGGGCGCGCCTTCGGCGACGTCCCGCTGAACCTTGAGTACAAGCTTGAGGTCTGGGACTCCCCCAACTCCGCGGGCGTCATCATCGACGCGCTGCGCGCCGCGAAGATCGCCAAGGACCGGGGCATCGGCGGCCCGGTGCTCTCCGCCTCCTCGTACTTCATGAAGTCGCCGCCGGTGCAGTACTTCGACGACGAGGCGCGCGAGAACGTCGAGAAGTTCATCCGGGGCGAGGTCGAGCGCTGAGGCTCCCCCACCTCCCTCCGCAGGCTCCCGGACACGCTCCCGGGAGCCTGCGGGCTGTGTGAGGCTGTGCGCATGCATGCTGTGCGCGCTCTCGGCGTATTACTCCAGCGGCGCGATTTCCGCGCACTGCTGTCCGCGCGACTGCTCTCCCAGTGCGCCGACGGTGTCTTCCAGGTGGCGCTCGCCACCTATGTCGTCTTCTCCCCGGAGAAGCAGGCGACGCCCGCCGCCATCGCCTCCGCCATGGCCGTACTGCTGCTCCCGTACTCCCTCGTCGGGCCGTTCACCGGGGTTCTGCTCGACCGTTGGCGCCGCCGCCAGGTGCTGCTGTACGGCAATCTGCTGCGCACCGTTCTCGCCGCGGTCACCGCGGGTCTGATGCTGGCCGGGGTGCCCGACTGGCTGTTCTACGCCTCGGCGCTGTCCGTCACCGCCGTCAACCGCTTCGTCCTCGCGGGCCTGTCGGCCGCGCTGCCCCGTGTGGTCTACGGTGAACAGCAGCTGGTGATGGCCAACTCCCTCTCCCCCACCGCCGGTACGCTCGCGGCGACGGCCGGGGGCGGGCTGGCGTTCGTGGTCCGGCTCCTCGGCCCGCAGGTCGATGTGCTGGTCGTCCTGCTCAGCGCGGCCCTCTATCTCTGCTCCTCCCTCACCGCCCTGTCGATGGCGCCCGGACTGCTCGGGCCGGACCCTTCGCGGCTTCAGCCGCGTCTTGGTGCCGCCGTGCTGAGCACCGCGCGGGGACTGGTCCACGGTCTGCGTCATCTCTGGGAACGGCGGAGCCCGGCGCGGGCGCTGGCCGCGATGACGGCCGTGCGGTTCTGCTACGGCGCCCTGACGGTCATGGTGCTGATGCTGTGCCGTTATTCCTGGTCGGCGAGCGAGTCCGGCGGTCTGGCGCTGCTCGGGATCACCGTCGGCGTCTCGGGGGCGGGGTTCTTCGCGGCGGCCCTCGTCACTCCTTGGGTCCTCGGGCGGCTCTCCCCGTTCGGCTGGATCGCCTGCTGCGCGGTGATGGGCGCGGTACTGGTGCCGGCGTTGGGCCTGCCGTTCCGGCCGGCGCCGATGCTCGTCGCCGCCTTCGTCCTCGGCCTCAGCACCCAAGGGACGAAGATCGCTACGGACACGATGGTCCAGCACACGGTGGACGATGCCTTCCGCGGCCGGGTGTTCGCCCTCTACGACATGCTGTTCAACATCGCCTTCGTCGGCGCCGCGGCGGTCGCGGCCCTCGTGCTGCCGCCGGACGGACGGTCGGCGGCGCTCCTGATCGGTGTCGCGGTGCTCTACGCCGCGGTCGCCGTGGCCACGGGCCGGCTGGAGCGCCGATAGCCGGGGCAGGGAGCGGATTTTCCGGCGCGCAGGGCCGCACCGCTGTGTGCGCCCGGTACGTTACGGGGCGTCCATACACCTCGTCAGGACCATCTCAGGGGGAATCCATGACCACGCCGCCGCCCCAGGGGCAGAATCCGTACGGCCAGCCGCCCTCCGGCCCCTATCCGAATCCGCCTCAGGCGCCCTACGGGCAGCCGCAGGGCGGCCAGGCATATCCCCCGCAGCAGGGCGCTCCGCACTGGCAGCAGCCGCAGCCGGGATACGGCCCGCCGCCTCAGCAGGGGTACGGTCAGCCGCCTCAGCCGTACCCGCCGCAGGCCGGCGCGCCGGTTCCGCCACAGCCGTATACGCAGGGCGGGGGCGTGCCGCCGCAGAAGCCCCCGCGCAGCGGTCCTTCGGTGATGTCCATCCTCAAGGGCGTCGGGATCGTCCTTGCCCTGGTCGTCATCGGCGTCATCTGGTTCATGAACAAGGACTCGGCCGATACGGCGAAGGTCGGTGACTGCATGACGAACCACGGCAACGAGATCAAGCCCGATCTGGAGGTCGTGGACTGCGGTACGGCGGAGGCCGCCTTCACAGTGAAGGAGGTCCACACCGACACCACCGACACCACGGTCTGCCCGTCGGGCACCAAGTCCTACGCGGAGAGCCCGCACCGCCGCAGGCGGCACAGCAGCAGTACGGCGTTCGTGCTCTGCCTCACCCCTACGAAGTAACCCGGCCGCGCCCGGACCTCCGTGCGTCGTTTCACGTGAAACACGTCGGGGCGACGGCGCGGTGTTTCACGTGAAACACCGTGCGCGGCGCCCCGCGTTTCACGTGAAACGTCAGCCCTGGTTCTGTGCGGCCCACCACTCCTTGAGCGCGGCCACGGCCTGGTCATGCTCCATCGGCCCGTGCTCCAGCCGCAGCTCCAGCATCTGCTGGTACGCCTTGCCGACCTGCGGGCCCGGTGCGATGCCGAGGATCTGCATGATCTCGTTGCCGTCCAGGTCCGGGCGGATCGCGTCCAGCTCCTCCTGCTCCTGCAGACGGGCGATGCGCTCCTCCAGACCGTCATAGGCCCGGGACAGCGCATTGGCCTTGCGCTTGTTGCGCGTCGTGCAGTCCGAGCGGGTCAGCTTGTGCAGCCGTTCCAGCTGCGGACCGGCGTCCCGGACATAGCGGCGGACCGCCGAGTCCGTCCACTCGCCCGTGCCGTAGCCGTGGAACCGCAGATGCAGCTCCACAAGGCGCGAGACGTCCTTGACCGTGTCATTGGAGTACTTCAGCGCGGTCATCCGCTTCTTGGTCATCTTTGCCCCCACCACCTCGTGGTGGTGGAAGGAGACCCGGCCGTCCTTCTCGAAGCGGCGCGTCCTCGGCTTGCCGATGTCGTGGAGCAGGGCCGCGAGGCGCAGCACCAGGTCCGGCCCGTTCTCCTCAAGGTCGATCGCCTGGTCCAGGACCGTGAGCGTGTGCTCGTAGACGTCCTTGTGGCGGTGATGCTCGTCACGCTCCAGCCGCAGCGCGGGAAGCTCGGGCAGCACCTTGTCGGCGATCCCGGAGTCGACGAGCAGCCGCAGTCCCTTCCGCGGGTACTGCGCCATGATCAGCTTGTTCAGCTCGTCCCGTACGCGCTCCGCGGAGACGATCGTGATGCGGTCCGCCATCTCCTTCATCGCGGAGACGACCTCGGGGGCCACCTCGAAGTCCAGCTGCGCGGCGAAGCGCGCCGCACGCATCATCCGCAGCGGATCGTCGGAGAACGACTCCTCCGGCGTTCCCGGGGTCTTCAGCACCCGGGCGGCCAGGTCCTCCAGGCCGTTGTGCGGGTCGACGAACTCCTTCTGCGGCAGGAACACGGCCATGGCGTTCACCGTGAAGTCCCGGCGCACCAGGTCGTCCTCGATGGAGTCGCCATAGGACACCTCGGGCTTGCGGGAGGTGCGGTCGTACGCCTCCGACCGGTAGGTCGTCACCTCGATGTCGAACGAGTCCTTCTTGCAGCCGACGGTGCCGAAGGCGATGCCGACGTCCCAGACCGCGTCGGCCCACGGCCGGACGATCTTCAGAACGTCCTCGGGACGGGCATCGGTGGTGAAGTCCAGGTCGTTGCCGAGCCGGCCCAGGAGTGCGTCCCGTACCGAGCCGCCCACCAGAGCGAGCGTGAACCCGGCCTCCTGGAACCTGCTCGCCAGGTCGTCCGCGACGGGAGACACCCGCAGCAGTTCGCTCACGGCACGGCGCTGTACACGGCTGAGCGCGTTCGCCGCTCGCGTGGTCGGCTCGGCCTGCGGGGTGGGGTTCTCATTGTTGGCGTTCGGCACAACAGAACAGAGTACGTGGCCATGCCGGGGCAGGCGCCCCGCGAGGGGAGCGGGCACGGAGATTCGCGATCTTGTTGCAGCCCTCCGTGGCACCACGTCACAGCGCGCCTCGTTACCATGCGGGGACGCACATTCCGACGACCACTGACGACGACGAGGGACGGGCGAACGCGTGGCCGAGGCGGCAGGGTTCCAGGGGACTGTACGGCCGCGTGGTCGATGGCTGCGACGTGCCGTGACGCTGGTCACCGGGGTGCCGTTGCTCGCCGGTGTGCTCCAGGTCCCGCAGGCCCCGGCGGCGCACGCCGCGCCCACCGGCTCCCGCACCGTCGACATCGCCATCAATACGCTGACGCCGGCCGTCGCCGACAAGGACGACACGGTCACCGTCTCCGGCACCCTGACCAACGACGGCAAGGCCACGATCACCGACGCGCATGTCGCCGTGCGCCGCGGCCCCGTCCTCGACAACCGCAGCTCACTCGACGACGCCGCCCGGCGCACCGGCTTCTCGCCCTCCTTGGACGGCGAGGAGATCGACAAGCGCACGGCGAAGATCGCCTCGCTGAAGCCCGGTGCCAGCCAGCCCTTCGCCCTCAATGTGCCGGTCAAGGACCTGCACCTCGACGACGACGGGGTGTACCAGCTCGCCGTCTCGTTCTCGGGACGCACCTCGGCCGACTCCTACGAGCAGGTCCTGGGCATCCAGCGGACCTTCCTGCCCTGGCAGAAGGACGAGGTCTCCAAGAAGACCCGGCTCACCTTCCTGTGGCCGCTGATCTCCTCGACCCATCTGACCGCCGAGACCAAGCCCGACGCCCAGCAGACCCCGGTCTTCCGTGATGACACCCTCGCCGCGGAGATCGCTCCCGGGGGCCGTCTCCAGCAGATGGTCACCCTCGCCAAGAACCTGCCGGTCACCCTCGTGATCGACCCGGATCTGCTCGCCACCGTCGAGGCGATGACCAAGACGTACAAGATCCACAGCCCGGACGGCCCGACGGGCAGGAACCAGAACGTCGCCAAGGAGTGGCTGAGCCAGGTGGAGGAGCTGGCGAAGGACCATGAGGTCGTCGCCCTGCCGTTCGCCGACCCCGATCTGGCCTCGCTCGCCCACCACGGCAAGAACGTGCCGGGGGCGCTCAGCCACCTCGGCCCGGCCACCGACCTGGCGTCGAAGGCCGTCGACACGATCCTCCACGTCACCCCGCGCACCGACTTCGCCTGGCCGGTCGACGGCGCCGTCGACTCCTCGATCGTCGATGTCGCCACCTCCGCGGGGGCGCACAACGTCATCACCCGCAGCGACAGCCTGCGGGAGTCCGGCGGCCTGTCGTACACGCCCACCGCGGCCCGCCCCATCGGCGGCGGCAACACCGCGATCGTCGCGGACGCCGGGCTCTCCCGGGCCTTCGAGGGCGACATGTCCCGCCCCGGGAACGCCGCCCGCGCGGTGCAGGAGTTCCTCGCCCAGACCCAGATGATCAACCTCCAGGCCCCGGACCGCCGGCGCAGCATCGTCGTCGCCCCGCAGCGCACGCCGTCCGTCAGCCAGGCCCGGGCGATGTCCGCCGCGCTCCAGGCCCTGGACTCGGGCCCCTGGACCGAGCCGCTGGACCTCGGGGACGCGGCGACGCAGGAGCCGGACCCCGACGCCACCCGCCGGGTGCCCGGCGGCGGCTCCTACCCGTCGTCCCTGCGCCGGCAGGAGCTGCCGGTCAGCGCCTTCCAGCAGATGCAGGCCACCCGGTCCACGCTCGACGACTTCGAGGTGAACCTCGACCGGCCCGAGCGCGTCGTGACCCCGTTCGGCAACGCGATCATGCGCGACATGTCGACGCAGTGGCGCGGCGACGCCACGGGCGCGAGGAACTTCCGCGACTCCGTGCGGGACTACCTCATGGAACTGAACGGGAAGGTGCGCCTGATCCAGAAGTCGGAGGCGACGCTCTCCGGCCGCAGTGCGACGATCCCGGTCACCGTGCAGAACAACCTCCTCCAGGGCGTCGAGGGCATGACGCTCAGGCTGACGTCCTCGCAGCCCAACCGGCTCGATGTGGGCGACCCGCAGGAGATCAAGGTGGACGGCGGGCACAGCCAGTCGTTCAAGTTCGAGACCACGGCGAACGCCAATGGCCCGGTGCGGGTGACGGCCCAGCTCTACACGGCGGAGGGCAAGCCGCACGGCGCCCCCATGGTGTTCGTGGTGAACGTCACCGAGATCACCGCGACCGTGATGCTCGTCATCGCGGGCGGTGTCCTCCTGCTCGTCCTCGCCGGTGTGCGGATCTATCTCCAGCGCAAGCGCGCCGCCCGCCGCGCCGAGGAGAACAGCACGGACGACGCGGCGGAGGACGGCCCCGAGGGCGCGTCCGGCACGGACCGCGCCACGGAGAACGCGGACGGCGAGAACGCCGAGCAGCCGGGTGACCGGGAGCCGGACACCGGTTCGGGAAACACGGCCGCCTCCGGCTCGGGTGAGAAAGTGGACCGTTGATGGATGGCGGGGCCGGACGGCCGGCGACTGATGAGGTGGGGCAGCGATGAATGCGCCGTACGACGGTGACCGCGGCCGGGGCGCCCCGGGCGAACCGGCGGGACCGGTCCCCCCGGCACCGCCGGCGTCCCCGGCCCCCGACGCCCAGGGCCCGTACCCCCAGGACGCCCGCTCCGGCGACCCGTACGGGCCGGCGGACGCCACGGTCCAGCTCCCGGCCGCCGCGTACCCGCCGCCGCTCCAGCAGCAGCCGCCCGCGCAGCAGTGGGACGCGCCCGCCCCGCCGGTCTTCGGCGACGGGGACGCGACCACGCAGTTCGCGAGCGTCGGCCGGCCGGTCACGGGCGGCACCGACGGGCAGCCGAAGCCCGACGCGTTCGCGCACCTCTACCAGGACCAGCAGCCCTACCGGCCCCAGTCCCCCGCGGCGCCGCAATCGGCCCCCGTCGCGACCGGGGGCGGGCCGGAACCGGAGCCGCTGCCCGACCGGTCTGCGGAGACGCAGGACGCGCCGCCCGCGGCAGCCACCGGAAAGCAGTCCGGCGGGCGTGCCTCCGGGCTGCTGAAGTCCAGCGCGGTGATGGCGGCCGGCACGATGGTGTCGCGTCTCACCGGCTTCGTCCGGTCGGCCCTGATCGTCGCCGCTCTCGGCGGTGCCGTTCTCGGTGACTCCTGGCAGGTGGCCTACCAGCTGCCGACGATGATCTTCATCCTGACCATCGGCGGCGGTCTGAACTCCGTCTTCGTCCCGCAGCTGGTCCGCGCGATGAAGGAGGACGACGACGGGGGCGAGGCGTACGCCAACCGGCTTCTCACCCTGGTCATCATCGTCCTCGGCGCCCTCACCGTCCTCGCGGTGGTCGCGGCACCGTTCCTGGTGAAGCTGGTCTCCTTCGACATCTCCCGTGATCCGGCGGCCAACGAGGTCGCCGTCGCCTTCACCCGCTACTGCGTGCCCACGATCTTCTTCATGGGCCTGCACGTGGTGATGGGGCAGATCCTCAACGCCCGCGGCCGGTTCGGCGCGATGATGTGGACCCCGGTCCTCAACAACATCGTCATGATCGCCACCTTCGGCCTGTTCATCTGGGTCTACGGCACCGCCAAGACCTCCGGCATCGGCGTCACCACCATCCCGTCCGAGGGCATCCGCCTGCTGGGCCTGGGCACGCTGCTCGGCCTTGTCGTGCAGGCGCTGGCGATGAT
This sequence comes from Candidatus Streptomyces philanthi, assembly GCF_059553635.1. Lineage (NCBI taxonomy): Bacteria > Bacillati > Actinomycetota > Actinomycetes > Kitasatosporales > Streptomycetaceae > Streptomyces > Candidatus Streptomyces philanthi. The sequence goes on along the minus strand of NZ_JCANQV010000007.1, from coordinate 19,613 downwards.
CCCGTACCTGCGCGAAGCCGACTTCAGGTTCCGGCTGCGCTTCGACTGGCGCGGGCACGGCCTGGGCAAGGCCGCCAAGCTCGCCAAGTGGACGGTGCTGTTCGTCCTCGCCAACCAGGCGGGCGTCGTCGTCGTCACCCAGCTCTCCACCTGGGCCGGCAACACCGCCGACCAGCAGGGCCACCCCGGCACCGGCTTCATCTCCTACGCCAGCGCCCAGCTGATCTGGAACATGCCGCAGGCCATCATCACCGTCTCCGTGATGGCCGCGCTGCTGCCGCGGCTGTCCCGCTCGGCGCACGACGGGGACACCGCGGCCGTCCGCGACGACATGTCCCAGGGGCTGCGGACCTCCGCGGTCGCCATCGTCCCGATCTCGTTCGGCTTCCTCGCCCTCGGCATCCCGCTGTGCACCCTGGTCTACGGCTCCTCCGGCGCGGGCGTGCCGATGGGCTACATGCTGATGGCCTTCGGTGTGGGCCTGATCCCGTTCTCCGTCCAGTACGTCGTGCTGCGCGCCTTCTACGCGTACGAGGACACCCGCACGCCCTTCTACAACACGGTGATCGTCGCCGCGGTCAACGCCGCCGCCTCCGCGCTCTGCTTCCTCGTCCTGCCCGCCCGCTGGGCCGTGACCGGCATGGCCGCCTCGTACGGCCTGGCGTATGTGATCGGCGTCGGCGTGGCCTGGCGCCGGCTGGGCAGGCGCATGGGCGGTGACCTGGACACCGCCCATGTCGTCCGCACCTACGCGCGACTGGCGGGGGCGAGTGTTCCGGCCACGATCATCTCCGGGATCCTGGTGTTCGGGATCATGCAGACGCTCGGCAGCGGGATCCTCGGCTCCCTGGCCGCACTGATCGTCGGCGGGGCGGCACTGGTGGGTGTCTTCTACGCCGCAGCACGGAAGATGCGGATCGAGGAACTGACCGCCCTGGTGGGCATGGTCCGCGCGAAGCTGGGGCGCTGAGTACGCACAACCATCGACCGCCACCGTGTGTCGTGCATAGTGGCGGACTGTGGGCACAATTGTCTTGGCTCATTGAGCCTGCAACGGATGGGGAGGCAGGAACGACGGTGGCGGAACGGAGCACGGCTGCCGTCGACGTGGCCGACACGAGCGGTGAGAAGCCGCCGGCCGCCAAGGCGGACAAGGCCACGAACGACGGTGCGAAGGCACAGAAGGTATCCGGCACGGAGAAGGACGCCGCGCGCACCGAATCCGAGGACGCGGCGCCCGCCGACGCCCCGTCACCGGAACTGCACAGCGGCCACAAGCTCGCCAGGCGCTACCGCCTTGAGGAGTGCCTCACCCGACTGGAGGGCTTCAGCAGCTGGCGCGCGGTCGACGAGAAACTGCGCCGCGCCGTGGGTGTGCACGTGCTGCCGGCCGACCACCCCCAGGCCCGGCCCGTGCTCTCCGCGGCCCGCTCCGCCGCCCTCCTCGGCGACCCCCGTTTCGTCCAGGTCCTCGACGCCGTCGAGGAGAACGAACTCGTCTACGTCGTCCACGAGTGGCTCCCGGACGCCACCGAACTCTCCACGGTGCTCGCGAACGGCCCCCTGGAGCCCCACGACGCCTACCAGCTGGTCCACCAGGTCTCCCAGGCCATGGCCGCCGCGCACCGCGAGGGCCTGTCCCATCTGCGCCTCAACCCCGGGTCGGTCCTGCGCACCGAGTCCGGGCAGTACCGCATCCGCGGCCTCGCTGTCATGGCCGCACTGCGCGGCATCACCTCCGAGGAGCCGGAGCGCACGGACACCGAGGCGATCGGCGCCCTCCTGTACGCCGCGCTCACCCAGCGCTGGCCGTACGAGACGGACGCCTACGGCCTGTCCGGACTGCCGAAGGGCGTCGGGCTGATCGCTCCCGACCAGGTGCGCGCGGGGGTCCACCGCGGGCTGTCCGAGCTCGCCATGCGGGCCCTGGTCAACGACGGCGCCACCGCCTCCCGGCAGGAGCAGCCCTGCACCACGCCCGACGAGCTGGCGAAGGCGGTCGCGGCCATGCCGCGCATCCGTCCCCCGGAGACGGCCTTCACCGCTCCCCCGCCGTACCAGCGCACCCAGTACCAGCAGGGCAGCTACCAGCAGCCGCCGCGCAACGGGCGGCCGGTGCCGGCCCCGCAGCCGGTCGCCGCGCCGCCGCCCCCGCTCCAGAGCCGCGCGGGCAAGGCCCTCAAATGGACGGTCTCCGCGCTGCTCATCGCCGCGCTGGGACTCGGCAGCTGGCAGCTGGCCGACACGCTCCTGAAGCGGGAGAACGACGCGGACCCGGGGACCTCCCAATCCGACGGTGAGCAGGACAAGAAGCCCGAACTCAAGCCGATCAAGATCGTGGGTGCGCAGGAGTACTACCCGGACGGCCAGCCTCAGCACGCCGACCAGGTCGACGACTCGTACAAGGGGCGCCCCGGCAAGTACTGGAACTCCCGCAGCTTCATCGACGGCCCCGAGCTCAACCCGCTCATCAAGAAGGGCGTGGGCGTCATCTACGACCTCGGGTCGAAACAACGGATAAGCAGGGCTCAGTTCAACCTGCGCTTCGACGGTCCCCACACCACGGTGACGCTGTACGCGGCGAACTCCTTGTCCTCCTCGGAACCGCTGAGCTCCATGCGGAAGCTCGGCACCACCACGACGTCCAAGGCCAGCGCGAAGATCGACCTCAAGAAGCCGGACGAGGCACGCTATGTGCTCCTCTGGATCACCGCGATGCCGTGGACCCCCAAGGTCGAATACAGCAACCCTGGGCACAAACAGGGCCTGTCAGGGGTCTCCTTCGCCGGCTGATCCGTCTCTTCCGAAGATCCCTGGTCGTGGCTGCCACGGCCGGGGATCTTGCGTAGGGCCGCCGTCGCCGCGCTGGACACGGACCTGCCGGAAGGCGGGGGCGAGGGGCGTTGTCCGCGCGGCGGAGCCTGGCCGCACCTGCTCCGACCGGCGTTTACATTCCCGGCGCGGCCCGCTTCAATGGGGGCGCGAGATCAGCAGCTACGGCCGGGGGGCCCGTGTCCACCGACAACGACGAGGCGACACCATCCGACGCCGATCTCCTCGCCCTGCACGTCCAGGGGGACCCCGACGCCTTCGGAGAGATCGTCCGTCGCCATCGCGACCGGCTCTGGGCCGTTGCCATCCGCACGCTGGGGGATCGTGAGGAGGCCGCCGACGCGGTGCAGGACGCCCTGGTCTCGGCCTATCGCGCGGCCCATACCTTCGGCGGACGGTCCGCGGTGACGACCTGGCTCCACCGGATCACGGTGAACGCCTGTCTCGACCGCGCCCGCAAGACGGCGTCCCGGCGTACCTCCCCGGTCGCCGAGACCGATCGCCTCGACCAGTTGCTGGAGCCGCAGGAGTCCGCCGCCGCGCCGGCCGAGCGGCAAGATCTGCACCGCCAGCTGCTCGGCGCGCTGCGGACCCTTCCCGAGGAGCAGCGCGCGGCCCTGGTGCTCGTCGATATGCAAGGCTATCCGGTGGCCGAGGCAGCGAAGATCCTCGAAGTGCCGACGGGCACCGTGAAAAGCCGCTGCGCACGGGGCCGGGCGCGGCTGCTTCCCTTGGTGCGCCATCTGCGCGGCACCGACGGGGACGACGGAGCAGTGAGCGGAAGGAACCGGGTGCGGCAGGAATCCGTCCCACCCATGCCAGGGCCGGAGGACACAGGTGCCGTGAAGGGCGGAGGTGGGCGAGCGTGACGTCGGCGACCGGCACGGATGAGCACCCGGAGGTCTCCGAGATCTCCGATCTCACGGATGATCTTCTCTCGCCGTCCCGTGCGGCAGCGGTGCGGGAGCACCTCGCGGACTGCGGCCCCTGCGAAGACGTCCGCGCGTCCTTGACGGAGATCCGGGGGCTGCTCGGCTCGATGCCGGGCCCGGTGCGCATGCCGGACGATGTCGCCGAGCGCATCGACGCCGCCCTGGCGGCAGAGGCGCGGACGAGTGCGACCGCCGTCGTGCGGGAACCCTCGGTTTCACGTGAAACCGGCGGGCCGGAGGACGCGGTTTCACGTGAAACAACGCCCGGAGCCCCGCTCCCGGGCGGTTCCCGGAGGCCCGCCGGACATCCTCGGGGTGCCTCCGGGCCGGGCCGCCGGGCCGCCGGCCGTTCCGTCCGGCAGCAGCGCTGGCCCAGGGTCCTGCTCGGCACGGCGGCCGCCGCCGCGTTGTTCGGCGTCGGGGGGCTGCTGTTCCAGGACTCCACCGGCGGCGCCGGACAGGCCGACGGCCCGGACCAGCATGCCTCCGCCCATGCGACGCCCCACGACGGCCTCACGGTCGCGGCGGTCGGAGGCCAGGTCCATGAGCTGCTCGCCACGACGGGTGCGCGGAAGGCGCCCGAGTTCGGCACCCGGAGCTCCGCCCAGACGCCGATGCGCGGCGAGGCCGATCCCCTTCCCTCCTGCGTACGCCTCGGCACCGGCCGTCCGGAAACTCCGATCGCCTCCCGCCAGAACCGGTACGAGGGCAAGGACGCCTATCTTGTGGTGCTGCCGGACTCCGCCGATGCCTCACGGGTGACCGCCTATGTCATCGACGCGTCCTGCGTCACCGCCACGCCACCGGCCCCGGGCACGGTGCTGCTGCGGCACTCGTATCCGCGCGGCTGAGCGCGGCCGGATGTGCGCTGCGGCACTCCGGGAATGCTCGCCCCGTAGGATCCGTTGGGTGGGGTGAGAGATCGAAGCGCCCCAGCAAGCAGTCGGCAGAGACAAGGAAGACACCCGTGAGCGACGTCCGCAACGTGATCATCATCGGCTCCGGGCCCGCGGGCTACACCGCAGCGCTCTACACCGCCCGCGCGTCCCTCAAGCCTCTGGTCTTCGAAGGGGCCGTCACCGCCGGTGGCGCCCTGATGAACACCACCGACGTGGAGAACTTCCCCGGCTTCCGCGACGGGATCATGGGACCGGACCTGATGGACAACATGCGCGCCCAGGCCGAGCGCTTCGGTGCCGAACTCGTCCCCGACGATGTCACCGCCGTCGACCTGTCCGGTGAGATCAAGACCGTCACGGACAGCGCCGGCACCGTCCACCGCGCCAAGGCCGTCATCGTCACCACCGGCTCCCAGCACCGCAAGCTCGGTCTGCCCCGCGAGGACGAGCTGTCCGGCCGCGGTGTCTCGTGGTGCGCCACCTGCGACGGCTTCTTCTTCAAGGACCAGGACATCGCCGTGATCGGCGGCGGTGACACCGCGATGGAGGAGGCGACCTTCCTCTCGCGCTTCGCCAAGTCCGTCACCGTCGTCCACCGCCGCGACACCCTGCGCGCCAGCAAGGCGATGCAGGAGCGTGCCTTCGCCGACCCGAAGATCAAGTTCGTCTGGGACAGCGAGGTGGCCGAGATCCACGGCGACACCAAGCTCTCCGGGCTGACGCTGCGGAACGTGAAGACGGGCGAGACGTCCGAGCTGCCGGTGACCGGCCTGTTCATCGCCATCGGCCACGACCCGCGCACCGAGCTGTTCAAGGACCAGCTCAAGCTCGACAACGAGGGCTACCTCAAGGTCGACGCGCCCAGCACGCGGACCAACCTGGAGGGTGTCTTCGCCGCCGGCGACGTCGTCGACCACACCTACCGCCAGGCGATCACCGCTGCCGGTACCGGCTGCTCCGCGGCCCTCGACGCCGAGCGCTTCCTCGCCGCCCTCGCGGACGGCGACTCCACCCCCGAGCCCGAGAAGACCGCAGCGGTCTGACCAACCGCTTTCCCGCTCCCCATCCCCCACTCAGTAAGGAGATTGCCATGGCCGGCGCCACGGTGACCGTCACGGACGCCAACTTCGAAGAGGTCGTCCTCAAGAGCGACAAGCCCGTACTCGTCGACTTCTGGGCCACCTGGTGCGGTCCGTGCCGTCAGATCGCCCCGTCCCTGGAGGCCATCGCCGCCGAGCACGGCGAGAAGATCGTCATCGCCAAGCTCAACACGGACGAGAACCCCGCCACCACCGCCAAGTACGGCGTCATGTCGATCCCGACCATGAACGTCTACCAGGGCGGCGAGGTCGTCAAGACCATCGTCGGCGCCAAGCCGAAGGCCGGGATCGAGCGCGACCTGGCGGACTTCCTCGCCTGAGGACCGCCGCGTTTCACGTGAAACGGGCCCGCCCCTTCCCCGGGGGCGGGCCCGTTCTCCGTTCGGAACGGCTACAGCGGCCGCAGGGCGGGCTCCTTCTGCACGGCGCCGAGCAGACGGTCGAGAGCCAGCTCCATGTCTTCCTTCCAGGAGATCGCGGACCGCAGCTCCAGCCTCAGCCGGGGGTAGCGCGGATGGGGGCGCACGGTCTTGAAGCCCACGGCGAGAAGGTGATCCGCGGGCAGCAGGCAGGCCGGTTCGGTCCACCGGGCGTCCCCGAACGCCTCGATGGCCTTGACGCCCCTGCGGATCAGGTCCTTGGCGACCGTCTGGACCATCACCCGGCCCAGCCCCTGCCCCTGATAGCCGGACAGCAGCCGTGCCGTGAGCAGCTGGACCGCGTCCGCGGAGACCGGGCTGGTGGGAAAGGCCAGGGAGCGCGGCACATAGGCGGGCGGCGCGTAGAGCACGAACCCGGCCGGCGCGTCGTCGACATAGACGACCCGGCCGCACGATCCCCAGTCCAGCAGGACGGCCGAGAGCCAGGCTTCCTTCTCCAGGGCCGGACGGCCCGCCTTCACCGCGGCCTCACCGCTGACCGGGTCCAGCTCCCAGAAGACACAGGAGCGGCAGCGCTGGGGGATGTCCGGAAGGTTGTCCAGTGTGAGTGGTACGAGCCGACGGCCCATGCAGCCAGGTCCTCGCTTCCCTCGCCCGCCGCACCACGGAGGGGCGCCGGTACGGTCCGCTCCCCGGCGGTCTCCCGGCGCGTCCCCGGTACCGGTCCGGCCGTGGGCCACGGCCGGCGGTCCGATGCGGCTCACCGTTCGCATGGCGCCACGCAGGGTAAGGAGACTCCCCGCGCATGCGTGCCATACCTGATCGCATCGTAACCACGCCGGACGGACGCGGACACCGCGACAAGGAAAAGGGCGGGCCATGTTCCCGGTAAGCCCCGGAACACGGCCCGCCCCTGTCGTGCCGATCGCTCGGCTCAGTCCTTCTCGTTGCCCTCCCCGGGCAACGACTTTCCCAGAACGGGCCCCTCTCCCGGAGCCAGCGTGCCGAGAATCCGTTCCAGGTCTTCTATCGACGCGAACTCAACGACGATCTTGCCCTTCTTCTGCCCGAGGTCGACCTTCACCCGCGTCTCGAAGCGGTCCGAGAGCCGGGAGGCGAGGCCGGTCAGCGCCGGGGAGACCCGTGCGCCGGCCCGCGGCCCCTTGTTCTTCGCCGCCTTCTTGGGCTCCGACGCCATCAGCGTCACGATCTCCTCGACCGCACGCACCGACAGCCCCTCCGCCACGATGCGGCGTGCCAGCGTGTCCTGCTCCTCGGAGTCGTCGAGCGAGAGCAGGGCCCGGGCATGCCCGGCGGAGAGTACGCCCGCGGCGACCCGGCGCTGCACGGCCGGCGAGAGCTTCAGCAGTCGCAGTGTGTTGGAGACCTGCGGACGCGAGCGGCCGATGCGGTCCGCCAGCTCCTCGTGGGTGCACGCGAAGTCCTTGAGCAGCTGGTCGTAGGCGGCCGCCTCTTCCAGTGGGTTGAGCTGTGCCCGGTGGAGGTTTTCGAGGAGGGCGTCGAGCAGCAGCTTCTCGTCGTCCGTGGCCCGGACGATGGCGGGGATCTTCTCCAGCCCCGCTTCCCGGCAGGCCCGCCAGCGGCGCTCCCCCATGATGAGCTCATGCCGCTGGGGTCCGGTCTGACGGACCACCACCGGCTGGAGCAGGCCCACCTCACGGATGGAGGTGACCAGTTCGGCGAGTGCGTCCTCGTCGAAGACCTCGCGCGGCTGGCGCGGGTTGGGGGTGATCGTGTCCAGCGGCAGCTCGGCAAAGTACGCGCCCGCCACCTCGGGCTCGGACGGTGCCTCCCGTGCGGCGGGTACCTCGGTTTCACGGGAAACAGAGGGCACCGGCAGCGAGGCCACCTTGGCAGCCGCCACGCCCCGTTCCGGGTCGAGGACGGGTACCGCCGTCGGTGATGTCGTTCCCCGTCCCATGGAGGGACCTGTCTGATCCGTACTTTGCGGTGCTGCGGGGATCAGTGCGCCGAGTCCTCGGCCCAGTCCCCTACGTCGTTCGCTCACTGCGTCCCCTCCGGCATGCTGTGCTGTGGTTCGTAGTTCACACTCAGGCCCTGGCCGCCCGCCGTCCGGCGGGCACCGCGCAGGGCGATCTCTCTGGCCGCCTCCAGATACGAGAGCGAGCCACTCGACCCTGGGTCATAGGTGAGCACCGTCTGCCCGTAGCTGGGTGCCTCGGAGATGCGCACCGAGCGGGGGATGCTCGTACGGAGCACCTCGTTGCCGAAGTGGCTGCGTACCTCTTCGGCGACCTGGGAGGCCAGTCGGGTGCGTCCGTCGTACATGGTGAGCAGGATCGTCGAGACGTGAAGCTTGGGGTTGAGGTGCCCCCGCACCAGGTCCACATTGCGCAGCAGTTGCCCCAACCCCTCCAGTGCGTAGTACTCGCACTGGATCGGGATCAGCACCTCGGCACCCGCGACCAGAGCGTTCACGGTCAGCAGGCCGAGCGACGGAGGGCAGTCGATGAGGATGTAGTCCAGCGGCTGTTCGTACGCCTTGATCGCGCGGTCCAGCCGGCTCTCCCGTGCCACCAGGGAAACCAGCTCGATCTCCGCGCCGGCCAGGTCGATGGTGGCAGGCGCGCAGAACAGGCCCTCGACATCGGGTACCGGCTGCACCACGTCGGAGAGCGGCTTGCTCTCCACCAGCACGTCGTAGATCGACGGCACTTCGGCGTGGTGGTCGATGCCCAGTGCGGTCGAGGCATTTCCCTGGGGGTCGAGGTCGATCACAAGGACGCGTGCGCCGTGCAGCGCGAGGGAGGCCGCCAGGTTCACCGTGGTCGTGGTCTTGCCGACCCCGCCCTTCTGGTTGGCGACCACCATGACGCGGGTCTGCTCGGGCCGGGGCAGTCCCTCGCCCGCGCGACCGTACGCTTCCACCGCCAACTGAGCTGCTCGACCGATCGGGGTGTTGTCCATCAGGGGCGGCGTTTCACGTGAAACGTCCTCCCCGGACGACTCGCTTCGGGGACCGGGGACCGGATCGGTCATCGGTCCCGCGATATTGGCGTCGGACCGCAAGGATTCACTCTCCTCGACATCAGGCTCGCAATGTTCAGAGCCTGCCATGCTTCCGGCAGCACGAACCAGTGAGGTCCGTTCTCCTGTGGACAAGCCCTTCTCTGTGGATACTTCCGTACCCCGTGTGGGTTTACGGTGCCGTGGCGTGGCGGTCGCACGACCACGTCCGATGATCCCTTGCAGCAGAGAACGTCGTTTCACGTGAAACACGATGCCAGCGACGCGCCCGATTCAGCCGCGACACTCCGGTATGCAGCGTTTGAACCGTTTCCCGGCGGGACGACCGGCGGCAGCAATGACAGAAGCGATTTCCACGGCATCGCGGAAATCGCTTCGTCATGGTCTTTGTGCGGCGCCTGGGCCTCAGCGCCGCCTGGCCCGCGGCGCCCGGCCGGCCCGCGCCGCCTTCGCCCGCTTGGCGGCGAAGCGCACCCCTCCGGGACTCTCCCCCACCTCGACCCGCACCACGGTCGAGAGCGGATCCACCACGCCCTCGCCGACGTGCACCACCGAGGTCGCCACCACACCGAGCTTGCTCAGCGCGGCCCGCGCGCTCTTGAGCTCCTCCTCCGCGGTGTCGCCCTTGAGCGCCAGCATCTGCCCGTACGGCCGCAGCAGCGGAACGCCCCAGCCGGCGAGACGGTCGAGCGGCGCCACCGCGCGGGCGGTCACCACATGCACCTGCGGCAGCTTGCCCATGACCTCTTCCGCCCGTCCCCGGACGACGGTGACATGGTCGAGGCCGAGCAGTTCCACGACCTCCTGGAGGAAGTTTGTCCGGCGCAGCAGCGGCTCCAGCAGCGTGATCTTCAGGTCCGGGCGGACCAGCGCCAGTGGAATGCCCGGCAGCCCGGCCCCCGAGCCGACATCGCACACCGAGACGCCCTCGGGCACGACCTCGGAGAGCACCGCGCAGTTCAGCAGATGCCGCTCCCACAGCCGCGGCACCTCCCGGGGGCCGATCAGCCCCCGCGTCACGCCCGCGTCGGCGAGCAGCTCGCCGTACCGCACGGCCTCCGCAAAGCGCTCACCGAATACCTCCCGCGCCGCCTGTGGCGCGGGAGGGAGCTCCGCTGCTGCGTCCGTCACGGGGAACCGCCCTTCCTCTGAACTGCTTTCCTGTCGGGTACCCACCCCGGGATTACCCAGAAGGCTGACAAGTTTCGGCCCCGCCTGCGAGCAGACGGGGCCGGGGCCATCGGGAACGCCGGGCCGGATCAGGCCGGGAGCACGACCACGCGACGCTCGGGCTCCTCGCCCTCGGACTCGCTGCGCAGCCCCGCCGCGGCCACGGCGTCGTGCACGACCTTGCGCTCGAACGGCGTCATCGGGTCCAGCTTCACCGGCTGCCCGGTCTCCTTGACCTCATCCGCCGCCTGGGCGCCCAGCGCCGCCAGCTCCTCGCGCTTGCGCGCCCGGAACCCGGCGATGTCCAGCATCAGCCGGCTGCGGTCACCGGTCTCCCGGTGCACCGCGAGCCGGGTCAGCTCCTGGAGCGCCTCCAGCACCTCGCCGTCGCGCCCCACCAGCTTCTGCAGATCACGGCTGGTCGTGTCGCTGATGATCGACACCGCGGCGCGGTCGGCCTCGACGTCCATGTCGATGTCGCCGTCGAGATCCGCGATGTCCAGCAGCCCCTCCAGGTAGTCGGCGGCGATCTCGCCTTCCTGCTCCAGGCGGGTCAGGGTGTCGGTGCCCTTGGCGGCAGGGGTCGTGTCCGTCACGTAAGGACTCCTTCTACTTCTTGGACGGGTGCTTGGGGCGCTGCTGGCCCTTGCGCTGTCCGGACTTGGTGGTGCGGGATCCGGAGGCGGAGCCGCCCTTCGCCTTGCTGTCCTGCGGGGCGTTCTTCTCCGACGACTGCTTCTGGGCCGCGTCCTGCCCGCCGGTGGCACCGCCCGACTGTGCCCGTGCCCGGGTACCGCCGGTGCCCGCCGTGCCGGTCGTCTGCCTCTTGGCGCGCGGCTGGCGCTTGGGCTGCTGACGGTTCTGCCGCGCTTCCTCGGCCGCCTTCTTCGCCTCGATCTCGGCGGGGGTCTCGACCAGCTTGCCCCTGGCGCGCAGCCGCTCCTGACGCTCGGTGAACGCCTTGCTGCCGGGGGTGGGGTTCCGGCGGATGACGTACATCTGCTGCCCCATGGTCCACACGTTGGTGGTCAGCCAGTAGACGAGGACACCGACGGGGAAGTTGATGCCGAAGACGGCGAACATGATCGGGAAGACGTACATCAGCATCTTCTGCTGCTGCATGAACGGCGTCTTCACCGTCAGGTCGACGTTCTTGGTCATCAGCTGGCGCTGCGTGTAGAACTGCGACGCCGACATCAGGATGATCATGATGACGGTGACCACGCGGACGTCGACCAGGGACGCGCCCAGGCTCTCGATCTTCTGCGCGCTGTCCATGAACTTCGCGGCCAGCGGGGCACCGAAGATGTGCGCCTGCTGCGCGCTCTGCAGCAGAGAGGTGTCGATGAAGCCGACCACCTTGTTCTGCGCGATGTGGTTGAGCACCTGGTACAGGGCGATGAAGAACGGCGACTGCGCCAGGATCGGGAGACAGCTCGAGAGCGGGTTGGTGCCCGACTCCTTGTAGAGCTTCATCATCTCTTCGGACTGGCGCTGCTTGTCGTTCTTGTAGCGCTCCTGGATCGCCTTCATCTTCGGCTGGAGCGCCTGCATGTTCCGCGTCGCCTTGATCTGCTTCACGAAGAGCGGGATCAGGCAGATACGGATCAGCACCACCAGCGAGACGATGGACAGACCCCACGCCGCGCCACTGTTCCGGTCGAAGATGAGGCTGTAGAACGAGTGGAACTGGACGATGATCCAGGAAACTGCGTAATAAAGAGGACTGAGGATCGTGTCCACGAATCAGGCTCCTTGGGCGTTGGGCTGAGTCTCGGGCCGGGCGACGGGCTCAGGGGCGGCAGGCCCGCCCAGACGGCTCCTCAGCCGCTGGTGCCAAACCGGACGCTTCCGGGGAGGTACATGGTCGACCCCACCGAGCGACCACGGATTGCAACGCAGGATGCGCCAAGCGGTGAGCGCGGTCCCTTTCACCGCGCCGTGCCGGTCGATGGCGGTGTAGCCATAGTGCGAGCACGACGGGTAGTACTTGCAGACCGGTCCCAGCAAGGGGCTGATGGTCCACTGGTACAGCTTGATCAACAGCAGCAGCGGGTACTTCACTGTGCGCTCCCTCCCGGTTCTTCTCCGGGGGTCCGAGGGTCATCCCCCGGGGGATTGCAGCTGCGCGGTACCCGTCCCACCAGCCGCTGCAACGCGGCGTCCAGGTCGCGGGCCAGTTCGTCGTGGCTCGACTCACCCGCACCGGGCAGCGCCCGTACGACAACCAGGCTACCGGCGGGCAGCCGGTCCAGCCGTTCCCGCACGAGATGCCGAAGGCGGCGCTTGACCTTGTTGCGGACCACCGCGATGCCGACGGCCTTGCTCACGACGAAACCCGCACGCGCCGGGGAAACACGTTCCCCCGCTGCGTGCGGGTCCGTTGCATCGCTGCGGAAGTGCACGACAAGGAGCGGGCGCCCGGCCCGGCGTCCCCGGCGTACCGCGGCCGCGAAGTCCTCGCGCCGCCTCAGCCGATTTTCGGTAGGCAGCACGTCATGGACCTAGAGGTCTGGCTGCTCAGGCCGACAGGCGGGCGCGACCCTTGCCACGGCGGGACGCGAGGATGGCACGGCCGGCGCGGGTCCGCATGCGCAGACGGAAGCCGTGGGTCTTCGCACGACGGCGGTTGTTCGGCTGGAAGGTGCGCTTGCTCACTCGGGGGCTCCAGGGATACTTGCTGCCTCGTTATGAGACAGATGTGGGGCGTCGACTGGCTGTCACCGTGCGCCCACGAGTAGCTCGCAACGCCCACGTGCACCGCTTCACGAGCACTGTGTGCGCGATCATTGCCCATCGGAGGCAGGCGGCAGCAGCCATCGACAACTCGACCTGGTCACGGTACGCGGGGCCGCGCCATTCGGTCAAACCGTCCGGAGGTCACCCCCGGAAGGGGCCGTCCGGGACACACTATGCACAGCCTGTGGACAACAACTTGAATCCCCAGGCCCGGCCTGACTACCGTGGCTGAACTCCGATTCCTTCCCGCCCGTCCCGAGAATCACACATTCGTGGGACTGTGAGAGAGCGTGCCCTGTGGCTGATGTACCTGCCGATCTTGCCGCAGTGTGGCCGCGCGTACTCGACCACCTCCTACGGGCGGACGGCGACGGCCTCAAGCCCAAGGACCAGGACTGGCTCAAGCGGACCCAGCCGCTGGCCCTGGTCGCCGACACCGCGCTGCTCGCCGTACCCAACGAGTTCGCCAAGGGCGTGCTCGAAGGGCGGCTCGCCCCGCTGATCGGCGAGGCGCTCAGCCACGAGTGCGGCCGCCCGATCCGGATCGCGATCACGGTGGACGACTCCTCCGAGGAGCCCCCGGCCCCGCAGCAGCCGTCCCCGCAGACCCACCAGACCCAGCACCAGCAGCACCAGCAGCGCCCGCAGCACGAGGCGTACGAGGGCTACGACGGCCGGCAGACGTACGGCCGCCAGGGCGACGACCTGCCCGGCGTCCGCCCCGCCTACCCGGATTACCCCCAGCCCCGCCACGAGCCCGGCTCCTGGCCGCAGCACGGCTCGTCCATGAGCGCCGGCCCGCGCGAGGACTACGGCTGGCAGCAGCAGTCCCTCGGCGGCTTCGCCGAGCGCGACCCGTACGCCTCGCCGCCGCCCCGCGTCCAGCAGCCGCAGAACGACTACCGCTCCGCCGCGCCCGAGCGCTCCGACGGCCGCACCCCCTACGACCAGCGCCGCGAGCTGCCCGAGCACCAGCAGCCGCACGGCCGCCACGCCGCTCCCGGCCCCTCGCTGCCCGTGCCCAGCGGCGCGCCCGGACCGCTCGCCGCCCAGCCGGCCCCGGCCGCCGGCCCCGGTGAGCCGACCGCCCGGCTGAACCCCAAGTACCTCTTCGACACCTTTGTCATCGGCGCCTCGAACCGGTTCGCGCACGCGGCCGCGGTCGCCGTCGCCGAGGCGCCGGCCAAGGCGTACAACCCGCTGTTCATCTACGGCGAGTCCGGGCTCGGCAAAACCCATCTGCTGCACGCGATCGGGCACTACGCGCGCAGCCTGTACCCGGGGACGCGGGTGCGGTACGTGAGCTCGGAGGAGTTCACCAACGAGTTCATCAACTCCATCCGCGACGGCAAGGCGGACGCGTTCCGCAAGCGCTACCGCGACATGGACATCCTGCTCGTCGACGACATCCAGTTCCTGGCGAGCAAGGAGTCCACGCAGGAGGAGTTCTTCCACACCTTCAACACCCTGCACAACGCGAACAAGCAGATCGTGCTCTCCAGCGACCGGCCGCCCAAGCAGCTGGTCACCCTGGAGGACCGGCTGCGCAACCGCTTCGAGTGGGGTCTGATCACCGACGTCCAGCCGCCCGAGCTGGAGACCCGGATCGCGATCCTGCGCAAGAAGGCGGTCCAGGAGCAGCTGAACGCGCCGCCGGAGGTACTGGAGTTCATCGCGTCCCGGATCTCGCGCAACATCCGCGAGCTGGAGGGCGCGCTGATCCGGGTGACCGCGTTCGCCTCGCTCAACCGGCAGCCGGTGGACCTCGGGCTCACCGAGATCGTGCTGAAGGACCTGATCCCCGGCGGCGAGGACGCCGCGCCGGAGATCACCGCGACCGCGATCATGGCGGCGACCGCCGACTACTTCGGGCTGACCGTCGACGACCTGTGCGGGTCCTCGCGCAGCCGGGTGCTGGTGACGGCCCGGCAGATCGCGATGTATCTGTGCCGTGAGCTGACCGATCTGTCGCTGCCGAAGATCGGCGCGCAGTTCGGCGGCCGGGACCATACGACGGTGATGCACGCCGACCGCAAGATCCGCGCGCTGATGGCGGAGCGCCGCTCCATCTACAACCAGGTCACCGAGCTGACCAACCGCATCAAGAACGGCTGACGGCCTCCTCGGGCCGGTCCCGCCGCCGGCGGTCCACAGGGCGTCCCGGGCGAGTCCCGGGGCGCCCTTCGCCGTCGGGGAGCGCGGTGGAGAGGCCGTCCACAGCCGCCACAGGAGACGTCGTCCGCACGCGTCCGCGGGCCCCGGCGACCCGTTCCGGGGCTCCGGCCGCCGCCTCCGGTCCCGTTTTCCACCGTCCCAAACCTGTGGAGGACGCCAAGCCGTGTTCGATTCCGGGGCGGGTTACGGGTTCCCTCCACAGATTGGGCAAGATTCTTCCGTCCACATGCTGGGGACTGCGAAGTTATCCCTGGGGAATCCACAGGCCGGGGTTCGCGGGGGGCATCGGCCGAGGTCAGGTGCATGTGGATTTGTGGCCAAACGTTATCCACAGGGTGTGGACGAAACCTGTGTCCACAGGGCCGGGTCGCGGTTGTCCACCGGCTGCCCACAGGGTCGCGGTCGTTGTCCCCAGCTTCTCCACACCCCTGTCCACTGTTCGGCAAGACGACACCCACCCTCACCGGCGCGAGTGAAAGCCGTCACATCAAGAGGGTGGGTTGGCCTGTGGGGAACATGGGTAAAACTGGGGACGGCGCTGGGGAGAAGTGGCCCTCGCCTGTGTATCGGGTGTGCACAACTTCGGGCGATCCACAGAGGACCCCGGTTATCCACCACCGCCACCCACAGGGCCGGTGGACAAAAAATGCGCGCTGACCTGCGCAGAAGAAGTTGTCCACGGTTTCCACAGGCCCTACTACTACGACCACAGAGATCTACCGGGGAACTTGCTCGGAAACGGGCCCTGTGCACAACTCGGGCCCGGAGCGCCGTCCGCGCGTCGAGCCGACTTGACCCCGAGCCGCACCGACTGTCGGTGGCGTGCGTCAGACTGGAACCCGGCAACTCAGCCGACGACGAAAGCCAGCAAGGCGTGAGCCGAACAGCAGGAGGCGGTTACCGGTGAAGATCCGGGTGGAGCGCGATGTACTCGCGGAGGCAGTGGCCTGGGCGGCCAAGAGCCTCCCGGCCCGTCCGCCGGTGCCCGTCCTCGCAGGTCTGCTGCTCAAGGCGGAGGACGGCGCCCTGAGCCTGTCGGGCTTCGACTACGAGGTCTCGGCACGGGTCTCGGTGGACGCCGAGGTCGAGGAGGAGGGCACGGTCCTCGTCTCCGGCCGCCTCCTGGCCGACATCTGCCGTGCGCTCCCCAACCGCCCGGTGGAGATCTCCACAGACGGTGTACGGGTGACGGTCGTCTGCGGCTCGTCCCGCTTCACCCTCCACACCCTGCCTGTGGAGGAGTACCCGGCCCTGCCGACGATGCCCGGCGCCACCGGCACCGTCCCCGGTGAGGTCTTCGCCGCGGCCGCCGCCCAGGTGGCCATCGCCGCCGGCCGCGACGACACCCTCCCGGTGCTCACGGGTGTCCGTATCGAGATCGAGGGCGACACCGTCACCCTGGCCTCCACGGACCGCTACCGCTTCGCCGTCCGTGAGTTCCTGTGGAAGCCGGAGAACCCGGACGCCTCCGCCGTCGCCCTGGTCCCGGCCAAGACCCTGCTGGACACCGCCAAGTCGCTGAGCAGCGGTGACACCGTCACGTTGGCGCTCTCCGGCGCGGGTGCCGGCGAGGGCCTGATCGGTTTCGAGGGCGCCGGCCGGCGCACCACGACCCGTCTGCTGGAGGGCGACCTCCCCAAGTACCGCACGCTCTTCCCGACCGAGTTCAACTCCGTCGCCGTGATCGAGACCGCGCCGTTCGTCGAGGCGGTCAAGCGTGTGGCGCTGGTCGCCGAGCGGAACACCCCGGTGCGGCTGACCTTCGAGCAGGGCGTGCTGATCCTGGAGGCCGGTTCCAGCGACGACGCACAGGCTGTGGAGCGTGTCGACGCGGAGCTGGAGGGCGAGGACATCTCGATCGCCTTCAACCCGGGCTTCCTCCTGGAGGGCCTGTCGGCGATCGACTCCCCCGTCGCCCAGCTGTCCTTCACGACCTCGACCAAGCCGGCGCTGCTCAGCGGCCGCCCGGCCAAGGACGCCGAGGCGGACGAGGCGTACAAGTACCTGATCATGCCGGTGCGGCTGTCGGGCTGACGCCCGGAGCCCGGGTGCGCGCACCCGGTGCGGCCGCCGGGTCCGGGGCGGGGCGTACGGCACGTCCTGCCCCGGGCCATGGCCGCTGATGAGCGGTTGAGCCCACAGGTGTGCACGCATCGTCGGGCGTACGCTCGGACTGGGTACAAACAGCAACGACTACGTGCAAAGAGGGTCACTGATGGAGCTCGGTCTCGTCGGTCTCGGCAAGATGGGCGGCAACATGCGCGAGCGCATCCGCCGCGCAGGCCACACCGTCATCGGATACGACCGCAACCCCGACCTGGCGGACGTCCACAGCCTTCAGGAGCTTGTGGACGGCCTCAAGGGACCGCGGGTCGTCTGGGTCATGGTTCCGGCCGGTCAGGCCACCCAGTCGACGATCGACGAGCTGGCCGAGCTGCTCTCGCCGGGCGACATCGTCGTGGACGGCGGCAACTCCCGCTGGACCGACGACGAGAAGCACGCCGAGGAGCTGAAGGCCAAGGGCATCGGCTTCGTCGACTGCGGTGTCTCCGGCGGTGTCTGGGGCCTGGAGAACGGCTACGCCCTGATGTACGGCGGCGACAAGGACGATGTCGCCAAGGTGCAGCCGATCTTCGACGCGCTCAAGCCCGAGGGCGAGTTCGGCTCGGTGCACGCCGGCAAGGTCGGCGCCGGCCACTTCGCGAAGATGGTCCACAACGGCATCGAGTACGCGATGATGCAGGCGTACGCCGAGGGCTGGGAGCTGCTGGAGAAGGTCGACTCCGTCACGGACGTGCGCGAGGTCTTCCGTTCCTGGCAGGAGGGCACGGTCATCCGCTCCTGGCTGCTCGACCTCGCGGTCAACGCGCTCGACGAGGACGAGCACCTGGACAAGCTGCGCGGTTACGCCGCCGACTCCGGTGAGGGCCGCTGGACGGTCGAGGCCGCGATCGACAACGCCGTGCCGCTGCCCGCGATCACCGCCTCGCTGTTCGCGCGCTTCGCGTCGCGTCAGGACGACTCCCCGCAGATGAAGATGATCGCCGCGCTGCGCAACCAGTTCGGTGGCCACGCGGTCGAGAACAAGAAGTAACCGGCTCCCAGCAGCCGGGGAAGGTCGGCGCCCCACCATGCACGTCTCGCATCTGTCGCTCGCCGACTTCCGCTCGTACGCCCGGGCCGAGGTCCCTCTCGGTCCGGGCGTCACGGCGTTCGTGGGCCCCAACGGGCAGGGCAAGACCAATCTCGTCGAGGCCGTCGGCTATCTCGCCACCCTCGGCAGCCACCGGGTCGCCTCCGACGCGCCGCTGGTGCGGATGGGTGCCGAGCGGGCGGTCGTACGGGCCGCGGTAGTGCAGGACGAGCGGCAGCAGCTGGTCGAGCTGGAGCTGAACCCGGGGAAGGCCAATCGCGCGAGGATCAACAGGTCCTCGCAGGTCAAGCCGCGGGACGTGCTGGGGATCATCCGTACCGTGCTGTTCGCGCCCGAGGACCTGGCGCTGGTCAAGGGCGACCCGGGCGAGCGCCGGCGCTTCCTGGACGAACTGATCACCGCGCGCTCCCCGCGGATGGCCGGGGTGCGCTCGGACTACGACCGCGTCCTCAAGCAGCGCAACACCCTGCTGAAGACCGCGGCCCTGGCGCGCAGGCACGGCGGGCGGAGGGGGGCACCTCCCGGGGGAGCGGATGCGAGCTCGGGGGCGGACCTGTCGACGCTGGACGTCTGGGACCAGCACCTGGCGCGGGCCGGTGCCGAACTGCTGGCGCAGCGGCTCGACCTGATAGCCGTGCTGGGACCGCTGGCGGACAAGGCGTACGAGCAACTGGCGCCGGGCGGTGGTCCGTTGGCGCTGGAGTACCGGGGTTCGGCGGGCGATCCCCCGGCCGCCACCCGCGAGGAGCTGTACGGGCAGCTGCTGGCGGCGCTGGGCGCGGCCCGGAAGAACGAGATCGAGCGCGGGGTGACGCTGGTCGGCCCGCACCGCGACGAACTGCTCCTCAAGCTGGGGCAGTTGCCGGCGAAGGGGTACGCCAGCCACGGCGAGTCCTGGTCGTACGCGCTGGCGCTGCGGCTGGCCTCGTACGAGCTGCTGCGGAGCGAGGGCAATGAGCCGGTGCTGGTGCTGGACGACGTCTTCGCCGAGCTGGACGCGCGCCGCCGCGAGCGGCTGGCGGAGCTGGTGGCCCCGGCCGAGCAGGTGCTGGTGACGGCGGCGGTCGACGACGATGTGCCGGAGGTGCTGACCGGGGCGCGGTACGCGGTCTCCGGTGGTGAGGTACGGAAGGTGCCGTCGTGAGCGGTGAGGGGACCAAGCCGCCGGAGCTGTCCGGTGTGGATCTCGCCCGTCAGGCGCTGGTGGCCGCGAAGGAGCAGGC